>JAKJFB010000144.1 GCA_022705125.1 Pseudomonadota bacterium | reverse complement strand
CCTTCAGCACCAGCTGCTCGCCATCCACCGCCAGCGAACCATCGCCCGGCTTGACGCACAGCAGTTCCAGAGCGCCCGCGGCATTGACGTAGCGCTTGCCGAGCAGGGTGCCGCCGGCGCTGCCCGGCGCGGGCACCGCACCCGCCGGCGGCGCTTCCGCCGCGGGTATCATGGGCACTCCGCCGCAGGTCAGCGCCACATCGCCCGCCGGCGCGACGATCACCATCACTTCCGTCCTGCACACGGCGCTGCGCAGCCGCGTGCCCGCTTTCAATGTCGCCATATGATCACCTCCGAGCATCGGTTCGAGTATTTCGCCAGTTCCGTCTCGCGCGGGTCCAGCCCGGCACCACCCGCGCGGACTGTTCCGACACCGGCGAGGCGGGCCCGCCGGGCCCGGGCCGGGTTGTCAGCTGCGCTTCACCGGATCGATGCCGGTGAGCCGGGCGAGGTTCAGGCCGAGTATCTTGGCCTTGTCCTCGCGCGTGGGCTGGGCATAGCCCCAGTTCTTCTGCAGCTCCTCGGGCATCTCGAGGTCGCGGATGTAATCCACCACGCGCCGGGTATCGTCGAAGGGCAGATCGAGACCGAGCACGATCTTGTCGGCCGGCATCCACTGCATGGCGGTACCGATCGCGTGGTAGCCGCGATAGGGTGCGCGCTGGTACCACCCGATGATCCCCGAGAGGCTCATGTAGAGATTCACGTGCTTGCCGCACAGCCCGATCAGCGCTTCCGTGTCGGGCCAGCCGGCGTGGTAGGCAATCACCTTCAGGTCCGGAAACGCGAGCATGACGTCGTCGAGCTGGCGCACATCGCAGTGCGAGCCCGGCTGCGGCACCACGTAGGAATTGCCGGTGTGCACCGTGAGCGGCACGCCGAGCTCCTCGGCCCTGGCGTAGAAGGGCCACAGGCGCCGGTCGTTGATCGGACCGGCGTCCTCGGGCTGGTACATCTTGCAGAGCTTGGCGCCGCGCTCCTTGACCAGGTACTCGAGCTCCCAGATCGCATGTTCCAGCCCACGACGGATCACCGGGCCACAGTTGGCTTCCAGGTACATCCGCCCCGGGTAGGGTTCGATCTGCTGGAGCATGAAGCCGTTGGTGGACATCGACGCCGAGCCGCCGCTGATGTCCATCATCGGCTCACGCAGGCAGAAGCAGACATCGACGCGCGCCTCGTCCATGTACCCGATCAGCGCCTCGGCCAGCGGATGCGGCCACTCGCTCGCGAGATCACGGCCCGCCCAGGCGCGCAGCACCCCGTCGACGCTGTCGTTCCAGCGCTTCATCGCGGGGTAGTACGCAATCTCCGACATGGTCTGCGTATTCATGAAGTGGCACTCGGTGAGCGCGACGAACAGATCTTCGTTGGCCATGGTCACTTTCCTCCGATCGTGGTTTTGGCGTGCCGCGTCACCAGACGCCAGCCGGGCACAACATACACCGCGTGCAACAGCCGTTCACCGCCTTGTCCGGATTTGAGACGCTGTCGTCCGGATTTGATCCGCTGCGGAACCGCATACGGTCGGAGCGCCGATTAGACTGTGTCCATTCGGCGCAAATGCAGGAGGAAGCGGCGATGGGCGTGGTACTGTGCAGCTGGGGGGATGCGATCGAGGGGGGAACCGAGGAGGCCCTTTCGCTGGCCGGGCGCCTGAGCCGCGATCGCGGTGCCGGGCTCGACTGGCTCCTGATCGGCAACGTGGCCGACGACGTGAGCGGGATGGCGGCGAGGCATGGCGTTGCCCACATCGACCGCGCGAGCGCGTCCGCGCCGGGGCCGGATACCTTGGTGGCGATGATCGTGGCCTACTGCTCGCAGCACCGTCCCACCGTCATCCTGTTCAACCAGACGCTGGCGGCCCGGCTCGTGGCACCGAGGGTGGCCGCGCGTCTCGGCGTGCCGGTGGTGATGAACGGCTTCTACATCGAATCCCAGGGCAGCGAGCTCGAGGTGCGCACCACTGCCTACGGCGGGGATACGCACGCGGTATACCGGCTCCCGGCACCCGTCAACGTGGTCTCCATCGTCACCACCACGCTGCGCGTCGAGGCGGCGCCACAGCCGAGCGTTCCGGTCACGCGCGAGGTCGCGCTGCCCGCAGGCGGCGTGACGGAACGCTGGACGGTGATCTCGGCGGCCCGATCCGAAGGACCGCGCCTCGAGGATGCGGATGTCATCGTCTCCGGCGGGCGCGGGCTCGGCAGCGCCGCGAACTACCGCCTGGTGCGCGAGCTCGCCGAACAGATCGGCGGCATGTACGGCGCCTCGCGCGCCATCGTCGACGACGGCTGGGTCGATTCCTCACGCCAGGTCGGACTCACGGGGAAGATCACGCGCCCGGGTCTCTACGTCGCCGTCGGCATCTCCGGGGCGAGCCAGCACATGGCGGGGTGCTCCGCCGCAAAGACCATCGTCGCGATCAACAAGGACCGCGATGCATCGATCTTCCGTTATGCGCGTTACGGCATCGCGGGCGACTGCCTGGACGTGATGCCGGAACTGATCAAGGCCGCTGCAGCGGGCAATCACTGAAGGAGGCTGCACATGAGCGACGAGATACTGCCCTGTGTTCCCGGGCTGTTCGACCAGAGCGGTGGCGCGGCGCGACTGCACGGCTCGCGCTGTGCGAGCTGCCGCACGCCCTATTTCCCGCGATCCGCCGAATGCCACAATCCCGACTGCGGCGGATCGCGCATGGAGGATTGCAGCTTCGCGGGCAACGGCGTGCTGTGGAGCTTTTCGGTGGCGGATTTTCCGCCGCCTCCGCCGCACCGTTACGACAAGCCCTTCGTGCCCTACGCGATAGGCGTGGTCGACCTCGACTGCGGCCTGCGCGTGGTCGGCCAGATGGTCGACCCACCGGCCGCGTTGCGCGTGGGCGATACGGTGGAACTCGTGATCAGCGAGCTCTACCACGAGGACGGCAAGGCGTTCACGTCGTGGAAATTCAGGCAGCTCGCCGCGACCGCGGCAGGGAGTGAGTGACATGCAGGAAGTAGCCGTACTGGGTGTCGGTCTGCACCGATTCGGCAAGACCGGCGACGACATCGTGGGCAACAAGTCGGTCACGGCGCTGTGCCGGCACGCAATCGACGCGGCGCTGAGCGACGCGGGCGTGCCGTGGAAGCAGATCCAGGCCGTCTGTGCCGCCAGTTCACGCTTCTCGGGCGGCAAGGGCTGGGGCCTCAACGGCAACGACGTGGTGGAGGAGCTGGGCTCCACGGGGATCCCGGTCTACAACATGTCGGCAGGCTGTGCGGCGGGCGGCAATGCATTCAACGTCGGCTATTCGATGGTCGCCGGCGGCGTCTACGACATGGTGCTGGTGGTCGGAGGCGAGGTGATGCCCAAGGGCATGATCCAGACCTCGGGCGTCGAGGAGGCGACGGATCCGGAGTTCCTGCGCCAGCGCTGTGTCGGCATGCCCGGCCCCTCGTTCTGGGCCACGCTCGCCCGCCGGCGCATGCACGACTTCGGCACCACGGAAGAGCAGTTCGCGAAGGTGGCGGTGAAGGCGCGCAAGTGTTCCGTGCACAACCCCTACGCGCGCTTCCAGAAGGAGATCGGGCTGGACGAAGTACTCGCCTCTCCCTACGTCAGCAATCCGCTGCGACTCTTCGAGATATGCCCGGTGTCCAACGGCGCCGCGGCCGTGGTGATCTGTTCGGCGGCAAAGGCGCGCCAGTTCACATCGCGGCCGGTGCTCGTCGCATCCAGCACGGTGGCGACGATGCACTTCAGCGATGCGCTGCCGCGCGGGCTCGCCGGCCCGGTGCCCGGCGGCCCCAGCTTCCACACCGAATCGCTCGCCGCGGTGAAACGGGCGTTCGAGATGGCCGGCATCGGTCCGCAGGATGTGAGCCTCACGGAGTTGCAGGACAACACCTGCTATTACGAGTTCGCTTACCCCGAGGAATGGGGCCTGTGCAAGCCCGGCGAAGCCGAACGCCTGCTGGAGTCCGGACAGACCGCGCCGAACGGTCGCATGCCGATCAACCCTTCGGGCGGCTTCGTGTCCTTCGGCGAGGCCACGACGGCAATGGGCGTGTTCCAGATCGTCGAACTGACCTGGCAGCTGCGCGGCCAGTCGGGCGGCCGTCAGGTGCCCAACGCCAAGGTCGGCCTGGCGCAAACGCTGGGCCTGGGCGGTAACGCCACGGCGGCGATCCTGAAGAAGTAGCCGCGGCGGAGCCGGTATACTCGGCAAAAATCTAGGCGAGCACGCGATGCCTGAAATATCCGCCCCCAGCTATTTCCTCCTCGGCCTGCTCCTGGTCGCGGCGCTCGCCAGTCTCTTCCGGGGCCTGCGCGCGCACCGCGATCGCATTGCGCGCGGCAAGGCATTCTCCGGTCCGCGCATCGATCGGGCCGGCGTGCTCGCCAGGATCAACTGGCGCGCTTTCATCTCGCGCGGCGTGTTCACTTCGCGCCTGCGGCAGCGGCGCTGGTCCGGCATCGCGCACGGGCTGCTGTTCTTCGGCGCGCTGGCGCTCATATGCGGCCACGCGCTCTTCGCGCTGAGCTTTGTCGGCGTGCCGGTGTACGCCGGATGGTTCGGCTACCTGGTGATGGAACTGGGACGCGAGATCGCGGGGATCATGGTGTTCCTCGGCGTGCTGTTCTTCCTGCTGCGCCGCTTCTTCCCGCCGCAACGGCTGGTGGCGGGCGGCAAGCGGCCCGGCTTCGAGCGCATGGAGGCGCTGATATTGCTCACCGTCGTCGCGGGATACTCCTCCGAGAGTTTTCGCCTCGCGCTGCAACCCGGCGGTGGCGGCGAATTCCTGGGCACCGCCGTGGCCGCGCTTATCCGGCAGCACCTGGACCCCGACGCCACGCTGCTCGGCTTCGAGCTGCTGTGGTGGCTGCATGGCCTGCTCGGCGCCTCGTTCATCGCGCTGATCGCCCACACCCCGATGTCGCACATGCTGCTCGGTCCGACGAACTCCGCGCTGGCGAGCCGCCGATCCGGGATCAACCTCGCGCCGCTCGATTTCGATGCCGAGCAGGACGCCGCCGGCAACCCGGTGGTTTTCGGCGCCGCGAGGCTCGCCGACCTGACGCAGAAAAACCTGCTCGACGTGTCGGCCTGCCTCTGGTGCGGGCGCTGCCACGAAGTGTGTCCCGCCGCCCAGACCGGCAAGGACCTCTCCCCGAAAAAAGTCATGGCGACCTGCGCCGAATACCTGGCGGCGGGTCGCTTCGACGACAACTCGTTGATCGAGGTGCTCGGTCGCGATGCGATCTTCAACTGCACCACCTGCGCCGCCTGCGTCGAGGTCTGCCCGGTCAGCAACAATCCCGCGGAGGTGATTCTCGAATTCCGCCGCCATCACGTGATGGAACTGTCGGACATGCCGGACACCATGGCCGCGGCGAACCGCAACCTGGAATCGCGCGGACACCCCTTCGTGGGTACCGCGGCGAACCCCGATGACTGGCGCAGCGGACTGCAAGTGCCGATATTCGAGCCCGGCAGCACGGAATACCTGCTATGGATCGGCTGTTCGGTGCGCTACGAGCCGCGCGCCCAGGAAACGGCGCGCGCGATGGTGCGCATCCTCGAGGCCGCGGGACTGTCCTACGGGATCCTCGGCGAGTCGCGCTGCACCGGCGACCCCGCGAAGATGATGGGCAACGAGATGCAGTTCGTCGAGACCGCCCAGGAGAACATCGAGGAGTTCCGGGAGATCGGGGTGCAGAAGGTCATCACCCTGTGCGCGCACTGCTTCAACAGTTTCGACCGCTACTACCCCGAGCTCGGCGCCGACTGGAAAACGGTCCCGCACTCGGTGCTGATCGACGAGCTGATCGCCGACGGCCGCCTGCAGATCGCGCACAAGGGCGAGGAGACGATCACCTTCCACGATCCATGCTACCTGGCGCGGCACAACGGCATCGTCGACGAGACACGCCGCGTGCTCTCCGCGGTGGGCCAGCTCATCGAGATGCCCCGCACCCGCGAGCAGAGCTTCTGCTGCGGGGCCGGAGGCGGCAATTACTGGGGCGGCCAGGGCGGAACCGCGCGCATCGGCGATGTGCGCATCCAGGAAGCGCTGCACACCGGCGCCGACAAGGTCGCGACCTCGTGCTCCTTCTGCACGTTGATGCTCACCGCGAGCGCCGAAAAGCACGGCGGAACACGCAAGGTCTTCGACGTCGCCGAACTGGTCGCTGAGCGCATCCGAATCGTCGAGGGCTGAACGGGCACCGGGCGGGCTGCCATGGCGGCCCGCCCGGTGCCGGGCGCGCTCAGGCGCGCCCGAACAGCCGACGGAAGAAGCCGCGGATCGCGGCCCAGATCACGTTCCACACCACGGCGAGCACGTTGATCGATTCCTCCTTCGCGATCGGGGGTCGTGCAACGGGCTCTGATGGCGCGGCACCCGGAGCCGGCGTCGCGGCGCCCGCGGACGCGTCCTCCCCCGCCGGTGCCGCGGCCGGCACCGATTCGAGCGAACTCTTCACGTTGGTGACGAACTTCTGGATCACCTGTTTCGAGACGCCCTCGATCATCCCGCGTCCCACCTGCACGATGCGCCCCGTGAGATCGGTGCTGGACTCGCAGCGCACCTCGGTGCTGCCGTCCGGCAGCGCGAGCAGGTTCGCCGATATGGTACCGCTGACGGTGCCACCGCCCTTTTCCTTGGCCTCGGCCAGCAGGGTGAGCTCGCGCGCGCTGTCATCGAGCTTGATGAAGGTCATCGTGCCGTCGTAGCTCGCCGTGATTGCACCCACCTTCAGCTTGACGGTACCGACGAAGCTCCTGTCGTCGATTATCCTCGCCAGCGAGGCGCCCGGCATGCATCCCGCGAGATTCTCGGGGCTCTTCATGAAGTTCCACACCTGGTCGATCGGAGCGGAAACCTGGAACGTTTCGCGGATCTCAATAGCCATGTTTCATCCCCTTCAGGTGAATTCATCCTCGACATACGCAACCGCACTGACACGCATGGTAGCCGCCAAGGTAGCTGAATTCCCCGCGTCGCGAAATCCGAATCGGCCGAATCGGTATCAGAACGGGACAACCCGCACGCCCGCACGCGCAGCGATCCCCGTACTGTGATTTACTCGGATCCATGCCATTCGCAGGGAGTCCGG
>JAKJFB010000143.1 GCA_022705125.1 Pseudomonadota bacterium | reverse complement strand
GCTCGCGCAGCGCACGCAGCGAACCCGAGATATCGGGCAGCGCAGGCGCCACGTCCATCGCGGCGAGGGCCGTCACTTCGTCGAGAAAAGCCCGGTTGGCCACGACCGTCGGGCTCAGGTAGGTGCCGGCGAACTGCTGCACCTGGTGCAGCGCGCCGCGGTAGACCGCGGGCTCCGCCGCGAGCAGCGCGAGCTTCGCCTGCTCCAGCCCCAGACGCAGGTTCATGCGCAGGTACCCCTCCTCGGCGAGCGGCAGCAACGGCTTGATCGATTCGTTGCGCACCAGCTCCCGGTGCCCGCGGGTTCGGCAGCGGCATCTCCGCCGGTGGCCTCGGCGCGCGAACGCTCCATCAACGCGAGCGCGGGCACCTGCTCCACCAGGGCGGCGAGGCGCAGGTACAGGCCTTCGACGTCGAATTCCGCCACCGCGCGCAGGCTGGCGATGTCAGTGGCGAGCGCGGCGCGCGAGGCGTGCAACGCGGGATCGTCGAGGTCGCGCAGGATGCCGTCGGCGGCGCCGAGCAGCGCCAGCGCACCGCGCACCTCGCGGCCCATCAGCAGGCTCTGGCTCGCCAGCCGCTCCAGGTATTCGGCCTCGGCCAGCGCCCAGTCGCGACGATCGGCCACCGTGATCGCGGCGAGCCGCTCGCGCAGCGCGGCGGTGTCGGTGCCCAGCGCGTCGATGCGCAAATCGAGCCCGGTCATGCGCGCCTCGCCCTGCTCCAGGCCGCGCAAGGCCTCGGCCAGGCGGGGATCGGGGCCGCGCCCGGCTCGCGCCGCGAGCTCGTTGGCGCTCGCGCGCACCTCCTCGAGCTCGGCACGGACTTCGCGCATCGCGAACCAGTGCCAAGCGCTCACGCCGAGCGCGGCGCCCGCCAGCAGCAGCGCCAGCGCGGCAGGGAGCCGGGACGCGCGGCGTACCGGCGGGTTGGTTTCCACCGAGAGCACCTCGAATGTGGGCTTGCTGCCTGCGTCTGTCATCCTGTGTGCACTCGTCTGCGTAGGGTGGCTGCCAGCCGTTCCAGCGCCGCGAGCATTGCCGCGTCGGTGGCGTTGGCTGCAGGCTCGACAGCGCTGAAACCGGCATCGCGCGCCTGTGCCGCGACGCGTTCACCCGGTGTGACCAGCGCCAGGTCCGCAGGTATCGTGCCAGCCGTGTCCGCACCGGGCAAGCCGAGCAGGTTTGCCAGCGCCTCGGCGCTGCTCAGCAGCAGCACGTTGATGGCGCGCCCCTCGATCAGCGCATGCAGTTCCCGCTGCGATGCAGTGGCGGGCAGGCGACGACGGTACAGCGCGCACTGCGTCACCGTCGCGCCGCGCTCCACGAGCACCCGGGCCAGCAAATCGCGCCCGCCGACGCCCTTGAAGATCACGATGCGCCGGCCCGCGACCGGACCGAGCCCGGGGTGCGCGAGCAGTTCCTCGCTGTCCATCGCCGCGGCCGCGCTCGCACATCCGATTCCGGCCTCGCGCAGGCACTGCGCCGTGGCGCTGCCGATCGCGAAGCATTGCAGTTGCGCCGGCCATGTGCGCGCGCTGTCGGCAAGGCGCGCCAGCAGCGCGCGCACGGCATTGGTGCTGATGAAGATCGCGGCATCGAACGAACCGAGCCGGCCCAGGGTATCGTCGACCGTCGCGCGGGCCTGCGCATCCTGCACGCCCAGCGCCACCACCTCGAGCAGCGGAAATTCGTGCGCTTCGCCGCCGGCCGCGCGGATGGCCGCGACCAGCGCACCGCCCTGCCCCGCCGGGCGCGTCACCAGCGCGCGGATGCCCTGCAGGGCGCCATCCACGTGATCAGCCCGCGTCCCAGAGCTCGCGCAGGATCGCCTCGGCGCCCTGCGCGAGCAGCGTGGCCGCGAGCTGCGCACCGATGCGTTCGGCCTCGGTGCGCGCACCGCGCGCCTCGGCGCGCACGATGCGCGCGCCGTCGTTGCTGCCGACCAGCCCGCGCAGCCACAGCTGGTTCGCGCCCTCGATGACCGCAAAGCCCGCGATGGGCACCTGGCAGCCGCCCTGCATCGCGCGGTTCATCGCGCGCTCGGCGCGCACGCAGTCACCGCAGCCGGCGTCGTCCAGCGGCGCCAGCAGCGCGCGCAAGCCGGCGTCGTCATTGCGGATCTCGACGCCGATGGCCCCCTGCCCCACCGCGGGCAGCGAAACCGTGGCGGGAATGCGCGCGCGGATGCGCTCACCCAACCCCAGGCGCAGCAGTCCCGCGCTCGCGAGCACGATGGCGTCGTACTCGCCGTCATCGAGCTTGCGCAGCCGCGTGTTCACGTTGCCGCGCAGGTCCAGGATGCGCAGGTCCGGCCGCACCGCGCGCAGCTGGCACTGGCGGCGCAGGCTGGACGTACCCACGCGCGCTCCCTCGGGCAGCGCTTCCAGCACCGGGTACGCATTGGAAACGAAGGCGTCGTGCGGGTCCTCGCGCGCAAGGATCGCGCCCAGCCCCAGCTCGGGCGGGAAATCCATCGGCACGTCCTTCATCGAGTGCACCGCGAGGTCCGCGCGCCCCTCGAGCATCGCGGTCTCGAGCTCCTTCACGAACAGGCCCTTGCCGCCGATCTTCGCCAGCGGCACGTCGAGGATGCGATCGCCCTGCGTCGATAGCGGGAGCAGCTCGACGCGCAATCCCGGGTGCGCGGCGAGCAGGCGATCGCGCACGTGCCCGGCCTGCCACAGGGCCAGCTGGCTCTTGCGCGTTGCGATGCGGAGGATGCGGTCGGTCATGTCAGGAACTGCGACGGAAGTGAGGGCGACATGATACGGCAGCCCGGCGCGAATGGCGTGCCGGCGGCTTGCTGTTGCGGACGGGTTTCAAAGACTTTCTATGACCTGGCGCACCTCGGCCAGGTGGCGCCGGCTGATCTGGGGTTGCAGCTCGATGCCCGCGAGCGTCAGGGCGTGATCACCGCCGGGGCGACGCACGATGCCGGTGATGTGAGCGGTGGCGACCAGCGCGTTGCGGTGCACCCGCAGGAACTGGCGCGGGAATTCCTGCTCGATCTCGCGGAGGCTCTCGTCGAGCAGCGCGCTGGCGCCGGGACAGCAGGCGGTGACGTACTTGTGGTCCGCCAGCAGCACGCGCACATCCGCAACCGGAATGAGGCGCGTTGCGCCGCCGGTGTGGCTGCTGAAGAAGCGGCGCGGCTCGCGCGCCGCGGTTGCCAGCGCGTTCAGCTGCAGGCGCGTGCTCGCGCGTGCCGCGGCGAGCGCGGCGTCGAGCTTCTCGCGCTGCACCGGCTTGAGCAGGTAGCCCACGGCGCGGCTCTCGAAAGCCGCGATCGCGTACTCGTCGTAGGCGGTACAGAAGATGATCGCGGGCGGATGCGGCGCGGCCATCATGTGGCGCGCCGCCTCGATGCCGTCCATGCCGGGCATGCGGATGTCGAGCAGGATGACATCGGGCTCGTGCGTGGCGTTCGCCGCGATGGCCTCGATGCCGTTGGCGGCCTCGGCCACGGCCGCGCAGTCCCCGCGGGCGGCGAGCAGCCGCTTCAGGCGCTCGCGCGCCAGCGGCTCGTCGTCGACGACCAGCAGTTTCATGCGCCGCCCTCCAGCGGGATCGCCAGGCGCGCGACGAAGCTGCCCTCGAGGCTCCCGGTTTCGAGCGCCGCGCGATCGCCGTAGATCGCCGCCAGCCGGTCGCGGATGTTCGCCAGCGCCATGCCGCTGCCGTTGCTCGCGCCCGCCTCCGCCGCGGGCAGCGGGTTGCTCACCTCGATGCGCAGCATGCGCGGCTCGCAGCGCACGGCCAGGCGCACGCAACCGCCCTCGGGCCGCGGCTGCACACCGTGGTACACCGCGTTCTCCAGCAAGGGCTGCACGCTGAGCGGCGGGATGCGCAACGCCGCCGGCAGCACGCCGATGTCGCGCTCGATGACGAGCCGCGCGCCCAGGCGCAGCTGCTCGAGGCGCAGGTAGCGTTCGCAGAGCTCGATCTCGTCGGCCAGCGGCACCGTGGTCGCCCCCTCGCGCAGGCTGGCGCGGAACAGCGCCGAGAGGTCCTCGACCGCGCGCTCGGCGCCATCGGGGTCGACCGGGATCAGGCTGGCGATGATGTTCATGCTGTTGAACAGGAAATGCGGGCGGATGCGCGCCTGCAGCGCGGCGATCCGCGCGTCCATCTCGGCGCGTTGCTGGCGCAGCAGCTCGCCCTGCAGGTGGAAATAGCGCAGCGCCGCCCCGCCGAGCAGCGCGCAGATCAACAGGTCGCGAGCGAGCCACCAGGGATCGATCGTCGGCGCGCCACCCGCCCGCAACCCCCCGAGGAAGGACTGGCACGCGAGGTTCGAAGCCAGGCACACCGCCAGCACCAGCGCGTAGCTCGCCGCGGCGCCCGCGGCCAGCGGCCAGCCCGCGATGCGCCGGCGCAGGCCGCACAGCAGCGCCGCGCTCAGCAGCATGTTCCACAGGATGAACGCCGAGGCGCGCCCGAGCCCGATCCAGTCGAAGGCCTTCAGGCCGCCCGCGAACAGCTCCAGCGTGAAGGCCAGCAGCACGCTGAGCAGCAGCAGGAACAGCACCGCGGTGGCCGAGCACAGGTCGGGGAGCAGGAAGCCGCGCGCGCCGGCGGCGGTGTCGCTCATGTGCGGGAGTTCCGCGCGGGGGCTGAGGTGCGGGTCATGGCGCTGCGGACAGTGAAAACACGCCACAGTCTAGCCCGTATTCGTCGCCCGCGTTCCTCGCCGCCGCAGACCGGCCCGGCAAACACCAGCCATCGCGCGGCTGGCGCAACAGGGGCTGCCTAGCCGGCAATCGCGGTAACCGGCACCGACCAGGGGTGATGCCAGTAGATGCCGGCCTCGAAGCAGGGCTCGCGGTGAACGCGGATATCGACGAAACCTGCCCGTTCCAGCTCGCGCCTGAGTCCCGCCTCGGAGAAGAGCCGCATCTCGAGGGTGCTGCCCGGTCCGCCATGAAACACCAGCCGGGTGAATTCCTGGGTCCGCCCGTCCATCGTGCGGTTGACCAGCACGTGCTCGCCCCCGCGCTGGCGTATCTCGAACTCGTGGAGCTCCGGAAAATGCTCCACCGTCTCGCTGTCGAGCGAAAATGGCACCGTGAACACCAACACTCCGCCGGGCTTGAGCAGCGCGCGGAGGTTGGTGAACGCCGTCGCGACCGGCGGCACGACGTGCTCGAAGACATCGGAACTGATCACGAAGTCGTGGGCCGCGAGATACCCGGACGCGGGGGCCTGGATGTCGAGCCGCGGAGCCTTGTGATAGAAGGTGTTCGTGTAGCCCGTCCTTTGCGCCAGCAGCTCCGCGTAGCGCCCGGTGTCGCTCATGCCGATGCCGCGCAGGTGCCTGGCTTGCGCGGGAAACGCGGAGATCGCCAGTGACCGGCCGAACAGCCTGAGCGAGAGCAGATGGACGAGGCTGCGAAAGCGCACGTTCGAATCGCAGACGGCGCAGTTCCCGCCGTCGCGCTCCAGCGCCGCAACAGGGACCGAGCACGTCGATGAGCACACGTTGCAGCGGTAGATCAGCGTGCCGGCGGGCACGGGACTGGCGGCAGAGGTATCGATCAGGCTGGACGCCGGCCGCAGGAGACGCTGCATGCGATGTCTCAGGCGGGGAACCATCTCCAGCATGGCTCGAATCGTGGTCATGTGCGCCCCGTGGTACGTGATGGTTGGGTGGGCACCCGCGCGCGAGGGCAGTGCCGTACGGTCCGGATTGTACCCCGAGCGCGCGCAATCCCCTGCGTATCACTCGCACGGGCCGGCATGCTGCCCGATCGGTGACGCGCGCCCGGCGAGCGGCGCAGCGGGCTGCGGGGCTGCTGCTATAATCGCGGCCCGCTCGAGCCCGCGATCAAGGAAAACCATGGAAAAGCAGCAGACTTCGACCCTCTGGGGGGGGCGTTTCAGCGAGAGCACCGACGCCTTCGTGCAGCGCTTCACCGCCTCGGTGGACTTCGACCGCCGCCTCGCGCTGCACGACATCCGCGGCTCGCTGGCCCACGCCGCGATGCTCGCCCGCGCCGGGCTGCTCAGCGCACAGGAGCACGCGTCGATCGTCGCCGGCCTCGGCGAGATCCGCCGCGAGATCGAGGAGGGCCGCTTCGAGTGGAGCGTGGAGCTCGAGGACGTGCACATGAACATCGAGGCGCGCCTCACCGCGCGCATCGGCATCGCGGGCAAGAAACTGCACACGGGGCGCTCGCGCAACGACCAGGTCGCCACCGATGTGCGCCTGTACCTGCGCGACGAGATCGACGCCATCGCCGCCGAGCTCACGCGCCTGCAGCAGGGGCTGGTCGAGCTCGCCGCGCGCGAGGCCGCGACCATCATGCCGGGCTTCACGCACCTGCAGACCGCCCAGCCCGTGACCTTCGGTCACCACATGCTGGCATGGAACGAGATGCTGGAGCGCGACTACGCGCGCCTGCTCGACTGTCGTGCGCGCATGAACGTCTCGCCGCTCGGTGCCGCGGCGCTCGCCGGAACCAGCTACCCGATCGACCGCGAATTCACCGCGGCCGAGCTCGGCTTCAGCGCGCCCACGCGCAACAGCCTCGACTCGGTCGCCGACCGCGATTTCGCGATCGAATTCTGCGCCTTCGCCGCGCTGCTGATGACCCACCTCTCGCGCTTCAGCGAGGAACTGGTGCTGTGGACCTCGGCGCAGTTCGGCTTCGTGAACCTGCCCGATCGCTTCTGCACCGGCTCCTCGATCATGCCGCAGAAGAAGAACCCGGACGTGCCCGAGCTGGTGCGCGGCAAGAGCGGACGCGTCACCGGCCACCTGATGAGCCTGCTGATGCTGATGAAGTCGCAACCGCTGGCATACAACAAGGACAACCAGGAGGACAAGGAGCCGCTGTTCGACACCATCGACACGGTGCGCGACTCGCTGCACGCCTTCGCCGACATGATGCCGGCGCTGACCGTCAACGAAGCCACCCTGCGCGAGGCCGCGCGCCGCGGCTTCGCGACCGCCACCGACCTCGCCGACTACCTGGTGCGCAAGGGCATGCCGTTTCGCGACGCGCACGAGGTGGTGGGCAAGGCCGTCGCCGCGGGCGTGGCCACGCGCACCGACCTGGCCGACATGCCGCTGGAGACGCTGCGCGGCTTCAGCGCGACGATCGGGGCGGACGTGTTCGAGGTGC
>JAKJFB010000142.1:337-7135 GCA_022705125.1 Pseudomonadota bacterium | reverse complement strand
AGGATCGTGTCGAAATCCTCGCGCTCGTGCAGCTCGAGCGCGCCGTAGCCGTCGGCCGCGAAGCGCACGGTGTGGCCCTCGTCCTCGAGCAGCGTGCCGGCGATGCAGCGGTTCAGTTCCACGTCCTCGACCACCAGCACGTGCAGGCGCGCCTCGCCGATGGCAGCGTGTGGACGCGGCGATGCCCGTGGCGCCGGGGTTGCGAGGGGGTATTCCAGTTCGCAGGCGAAGGTGCTGCCCTCTCCCGGGCGGCTGCGCACGCCCAGGCTTCCACCCTGCAGGTCGACGAGGCGCCGACAGATCGCCAGCCCCAGGCCGGTGCCGCCGAAGCGGCGGGTGATCGAACCGTCGGCCTGGGTGAATTCGGTGAAGATGCGGCGCTGCGCCTCCTCGGCGATGCCGATGCCGCTGTCCTCGACCTCCAGGCCCAGGCGGCAGCGCCCCGCGCGCGCCGGCAGGCACCGCGCGCGCACCGCGACGAAGCCGCGCGCGGTGAACTTCACCGCGTTGCCGGCCAGGTTGAGCACGATCTGGTGCAGTGCGCGACGGTCGCCGAGCACCCCTCCGGGGAGCGCCGGATCGATCTCCAGGCGCAGCACTAGCCCTTTCTGTGCGCTCATCGTCGCCAGCATCGGACGCAGGGCGGAGAGCGCCTCGGCCGGCGAGAAGGGCGCGGACTCGAGCGTGAGCTGCCCGGCCTCGATCTTGCTGAAGTCGAGCACGTCGTCCAGGATCCCGAGCAGCGTGCTGCCCGAGGCCCGGATCGCGTCCACCCATTCGGCCTGGCCCGGCGCCAGCCCGGAGCGCGCGAGCAGCTGCGCCATGCCGAGGATGCCGTTCATCGGCGTGCGGATCTCGTGGCTCATCGCGGCGAGGAACTCGCTCTTGGCGCGGTTCGCCGCGTCGGCCGCGTCGCGCATGCGAGTTCGGCGCGCTCCTTGGCCTTGCGTTCGCCGATGTCGGTGAGCGAGCCCTCGTAGCAGCGCAGCCGCCCGCCGTCGTCGAGCACGCGGCGGGCCGAGATGGAGACCTCGACCTCGCTGCCGTCGCGCCGGCGCCAGCGCGTCTCGAAGCCGACCACCTTCTCCTCCATGTTGAGGCGGCCGAGGAAGCGGCGCTGGTCCTCGGCGCGGGCGAAGCACTGCGTGCTGACGTCGGTGATGCCGGTGAGGAACTCCGCCGCGCTGTCGTGGCCGAGGAGGCGGACCAGCGCGGGGTTGGCGGACAGGAAGCGCCCGTCGGGATCGACCCGGAAGATGCCCTCGATCGCGTTCTCGTACAGCGAGCGGTAGGCCTGCTCGGATTGCTGCAGGCCGAGGTAGAGCTTGGCGTTCTCGATCGAGATTGCCGCCTGCGCGGCGAGGATGCGCAGCGTCTTCAGGCGTTGCTGGTCGAAGATGTCGCGGCCGAGGCGGTGCTCGAGGTAGAGCAGGGCGGTGAGCTCGCCGTGGTAGAGGATGGGCATGCACAGCAAGGAGCGCGGCGCCTGGCTGCGGATGTAGGGGTCGTGCGCGAACATCTGCTGGCGCGGGGCGTCGCCCAGCACCAGCGCCTCGCCGGTGCGGGCGACGTAGTTGAGCACGCTGACCGGCACGCGGCTCGTCGCGGCTTCGAGGGCGAGGCTGCACATCAGCGTCGAGCCCTCTTCCAGCCCGGCGATCGCCTCGACGCGCAGATGCCGGTCGCGGCTCAAGGCGAGCGCGCCGCGCTGGGCGCCCGCGCTCGTCAGCGCGAGCTGCAGCAGGCGCTCGATCAGGCGCTCGAGCACGATCTCGTCCGAAATCGCTTGCGAGGCCTCGATGACCGAGGAGAGGTCGAAGGAATGGTTGGTCTCGTCGAGGCCGCCCTGCATTTCGCCCGCGCCCGCGAGCCCCGGCGGTCGGGGCCACAGGCCGTATTCCTCGAGCTGCTCGTGCAGATGGACGACGGGGGAGTGGGCGCCGAGGCGCTGGTAGCGTCGGCAGGCGTCGTCGAAGCAGCTGCGCGCCACCGCGCGTTCGCCGGCATCGAGGTGGAAGCGCGCGGCGAACTCGCAGGCGAGCGCGGCGTCGAGCCAGAAGCCGCCCTGCTCCGCGAGCGCGATGGCGCGATCGTAGGCCGCCGCTGCACCGGGGCGGACGCGCACGCGCAGGCGTTCGGCCTCGATCAGCGCCACGCGGTGGGCGTGGTTGGCGGGCGCATGCCTCGCCTGCATGCGCACGTGGCGCACCAGGCGTCGCAGCGTGTGCAGCGCGCGCCGGCGCGCCTTGCCCGGTGGCGGCAGGGTGCGCAGCAGCGCGAGCGCATGCAGGCTGCGGAACCAGGTCGCGGTATAGGTGCCGCCGACATAGGGCAGGTGGGCTTCGCCCAGGGTGCATTCGGCGAGTGCGGCGGGATAGTCCGCATGCACCAGCGCGAGCAAGGCCTTGTAGAAGTGGTGCAGGCAGACCGCGGTGAGGTGGTTCCCGCGCCGATGCGCCTCGAGCATCGCCGCCTCGCGGTAATGCTCGCCGTCGAGCGCGGTGGGCGAGGCCGACGGCTCGCACAGCCGGGTGACCGCCTGAAGCGCCATGTAGCTGTATTGCAGGGACTGCTGCTGCCCGGTCTGTTCGAGCTGCACCAACTGCCCCCGCATGCGCCGGGCGAGGGCCTCGAGATCGTCGGCGAGCGGCACCGCGTACTGGATCGCGGCGGCGAGGCTGTACGCGGCGTACTCGAGATCGCCGCAGGCGAGCGCCTCGGCGTGTGCCTCGCGCAGGCCGTCGAGGGCGCACTGCAGCGGTTCGCGGTAGTGGCGCACGTAGCAGTTGAACAGCGACAAGGTGCGCTGGCGCCCCTGGCGCGAAGGGCGCGCCGCCTCCAGTGCGAGTGCCAGCGTGCCGGCGCGGTAGCCCTCGTCGATCGCGCCGAGCACGCCGCAGAGCACGCCGCCGAAGCCGGCGAGGGCCTGGGCGCTGGCGTCGGTGTGGCCGTGGCGCAGCGCGAGCTCGACCTGGCGCGCCATCACCAGCGGGCGCAGGGCGGAGCTGGAGAACTTGACGATGCCGAACATGCCTCCGAGCAGCGCCTGCGCGGCGAGCACGCGTGGCTCGGTCGCTGCGGGCATGTGCAGCAGTTCCTCCGGCGCGGTGTGGCGGATCAGCAGGCGGGTGCGCAGCAGTTCTGCCGCGATGCGCAGGCGGCCGGGCGCCGCGGGAAGATGTACGCCCAGACGCGCGAGGGTGTCGCGCGCGATCTCCAGCCCGGCGCCGAAGCGGTTGTGCGCGACGTGCGCCTGGATGCGGATCTGCTCGCAGCGTACGCGGTCGAGCGGAGCGTGCGCGTGCTCCTGGGCGGCATCGAGCAGGGCCTGCATGCGCTCGCCGTCGCCGCGGCTGTTGGCCGCATCCGCGGCGGCGAGGTGCAGGTCGAGGCACAGCCGGTGCTGCGTGCGCCAGGCGTCCGCGGGCAGCGCGTGGAGGCCGCTGTCGAGATAGTCGAGGGCCGACTCGAAGGCGGCGGATTCGCGCGCGCGCAGCCCGGCGCACAGGTTGAGGGTGGCGAGCGCGATGCGTTCGTCGGGGTCGTCGATGGCGCTGCGCGCGAGGTTGAGGTGGCCGGCGATCTCGAAGACCCGGCGGTCGAGCGCGCCCGTGTCGAGGTTCTGGCGCAGCAGGCGGCCGACGCGCAGATGGAGCTGCTCGCGCGCGTCGTCCGCGAGCAGCGAGTAGGCCGTCTGCTGCACGCGGTCGTGCGCGAAGCGATAGCGCGCGCGCCCGAGACGGTCGCGCTCGGGGCGGTCGCCGTCGTCGAGCGGCACCACGAGGCCCTCGCCGAGCGCCGGCACGAGGTCGTGCGCGAGCTGGCGCGCGCGCCCCTCGGCGACGATGGACAGGGTCTTGAGGTCGAAGGTGCCGCCGATGCAGGCCGCCAGCGGCAGCACCGCGCGCGTGCGTTCGGGCAGGCGGCGCAGGCGCTCGACCATGAGCTCGACCACGTCGGTGCTGAGCGCGCGCGCGCGGATCGCCGCTTCGTCCCATTCCCAGCGTTGGCCGTGGAAGCGGATCAGGCCTTCCTCGTGCACCGCGTCGAGGAGCTGGTTGAGGAAGAACGGATTGCCCTGCGTCTTCTCGTGGCAGGCTTCGGCCAGGCGCGCGCATTCGATCGGGCTGCAGCGCAAGGTGTCGGCGAGCAGCTGGCGGACCTGCGCGAGGTCGAGCGGCTGCAGGCGCAGTTCCACCGGCGGCAGCGCGCTCCTGCGCAGGTGCTCGACGAACCCGGCGAGCGCATGGCCCGGCCCGATCTCGTTGTGCCGGTAGCTGCCGACGAGCAGCAGGCGCGGCAGCCCGGCGTGGGTCGCGAGCGACTCGATGAGTCCGAGCGAGGCCGGGTCGGCCCATTGCAGGTCGTCGAGGAAAAGCGTGAGCGCCTGTCCGGGCTCGGTGAGCGCGTCGATCAGGCGCGAGAACAGATGCAGGCGGCCCTGCTCGTCGAAGCGGTGCTGGCCGGCCGGCGACGTGCCGGCGTCGGGCACGACGAGGCCGAGTTCGGGCAGCAGGCGCACCAGCGTGCCGAGGTAGCCGCCGAGCTGCTCGCGCAGACGGCTGCCGAGGGCCGCGAGGCGTTCGCCCGGCTCGGTGAGATGCTGACGGACGAGCTCGCGCAGCGCCTGCAGCAGCGCGGAGTGGGGTGGGTTGCGGCGGTACTGGTCGAACTTGCCGCTGGCGAAGTGGCCGTGGCGCTCGAGGACGGCACGGCGCAACTCGTGCACCAGGCTGGACTTGCCGACCCCGGTGTAGCCGCTGAT
Source organism: Pseudomonadota bacterium (assembly GCA_022705125.1). The sequence goes on along the minus strand of JAKJFB010000142.1, from coordinate 2,370 downwards.
CAGCACGATCGCGCGCCCCCCGGCGGCGCACGCCTCGACCCGACCCTCGAGTTCGGCGAGCTGGGCCGTGCGGCCGTAGAGCCGCCTGGGCACCTGGAAGCGCGCGGAGACGTCGCGGCTGGCGAGCACGAAGTCGTGCGCCGCCGGCTGTTCCCGCCGCTGCAGGCACTCGCGCAGGTCGTGCACGATGCCGTGCGCCGACTGGTAGCGCTCGGAGGCGTCCTTGGCGAGCAGCTTCAGGACCACGGCGGAGACCGCCTCGGGGAGCAGGCGGTTGATGTGGTGCGGCGGGCGCGGCTCGCGGGCGATGTGGCAATGCACCAGTTCGAGCCCTTCGCGACCCGCGAAGGGCGGCTGGCCGGTGAGCAGCTCGTACAGGGTGGCGCCGAAGCTGTAGTAGTCGGTGCGGTAGTCGATCTCGCGGTTGATCCGCCCGCTCTGCTCGGGGGCGAGGTAGGGCAGGCGATGTCCCGCCAGCTGCGGCGTGTTCCAGTCCGCCTGCTCGCGCAGGAAGCGCGTCGCCATGCCGAAATCGACCAGCAGGGGCGCGCCGGACGGGGTCACCAGGATGTGGTCCGGATTGATCTGCTTGTGGATGACGCGGGCCTCGTGCAGCCTGCCGAGCAGCTCGCACACCCGGATCATCAGCGCCAGCCAGTCGTGCCATTCGCGGCTGCCGGGCCGCATCGCCTGGCGCAGCGAATGCGCCTCGCGGTCGGCGAACACCAGCGCCGGGCCGCGCTCGAACTCGAGCTGCTCGAGCGCCTGCGGAATGCCTTCCAGCTCGAGCGTGCCGAGCAGCTCGAACTCGTGCTGCAGGCGTGCGGGCGCCCCGGGCGCGCAGCGTCCGCGATCGAGCTGCTTGACGATCACCGGCGCGTCGCGTCCCGGCAGCAGCACGCGGCTCACCGTGCTGCAGCGCCCCTGGTAGAGGCGCTTGAGCAGGCGGTATTGCAGCGGGGGCGCGTTCATCGCGGCGGCCGGCGCGGGTTCAGTCGAGCTCGCCGGCGAAGAGGTAGCCCGCGCCGTGCGCGGTCAGGATCAGGCGCGGGTCGGCGGGGTTGTCGTCGAGCTTGCGGCGCACGCGCCCGACCAGCACGTCGACCGTGCGGTCGTTGGGCGTCCACTCGCGGTCGTGGATCGCATCCATCAGCTGGTCGCGCGACAGCACCTGGCCGGCGTGGCTCAGCAAGGCCATCAGCAGCTTGAACTCGCCCTGGGGCAGGCGCTCGATGCGGCCGTCCGGGGAGACCAGCTGGCGCTTGTGCGGGTTCAGCGTCCAGCCTTCGAAGCGGAAGCAGCCTTGCTCGGCCTCGCGCGTCTCGCTGCCGGCGCATTGCGCCACCCGCCACAGCAGGTTGCGCGCGCGCACCAGCAGCTCGCGCGGGTTGAAGGGCTTGGTGACGTAGTCGTCGGCGCCGAGCTCGAGCCCGACGATGCGGTCGATCTCGTCGTCGCGCGCGGTCACCAGGATGATGCCGACGCGCGAGGCGGCGCGCAGCTCGCGGGTGAGCGTGAGCCCGTCCTTGCCGGGCAGGCGGATGTCGAGCAGCACGAGCGCGATGCGCTCCTGCTCGACGCGCTGCAGCAGGTCGTCGGCATTGTCGCTCGCGGAGACGCGATAGCCTTCCTTCTCGAAATAGCCGACGAGCAATGCGCGCGAGACGGGGTCGTCCTCGACCACCATGATGTGCGGCATCGCGGGTGTCTCCTTCGACATCGATCCTCCTTCGTTTGGGGTCGAACGTTCGCTTGTCGTGCGCGGATGATCCCCCGAATCCCCGTCACCGGCAATCCGTCGCGAGAGGGCGTGCGTGGGATGTTGCGCGGCGTTTACATTCGCGCACAACTCGGCACATCGGCCGCCAAGTTCGTTTACCGGACGGCCTTATCGTGTCCGTCATCGGAAGTCCGGCGGGCCGCCACGGCACCCGCCCGGGCCGCATGCGCAACGGAGCGAGGAGCGAAGGCCTTGGAAAAGGAAAGGAACATCACGTCGATGATCGCGGCGGGGCTGCTCGCCCTGGCGGCCG
>JAKJFB010000142.1:0-327 GCA_022705125.1 Pseudomonadota bacterium | reverse complement strand
AACTGCCTGTCCTGCCACAGCGCGCAGGGCGGCAGCATTTCCCGCGTCGAGGGCCAGCGCAAGACCCCCGAAGGCTGGCAGATGACGATCACCCGGATGCAGGAACAGCACGGCGCGAAGGTCTCGGCCGAGGACAAGCGCCGCCTGATCAAGTACCTGGCCGACACGCGCGGGCTGGCCCCGGCCGAGACGGCGGGCTGGCGCTATCTGCTCGAGCACGACAACAACCGCGTCGAGACCATCGACGGGCGCTACCGCGACATGTGCGCGCGCTGCCACTCCGGCGCCCGCTTCGCGCTGCAGCGGCGCAGCGAGGACGAGTGGAAG
>JAKJFB010000141.1 GCA_022705125.1 Pseudomonadota bacterium | reverse complement strand
ATGCGCGCGCGCAGGCGCGCGCGCGCGTCCTCGCCGAGGCGCGTGATGTCCTCGCCGTCGATGCGGATGCTGCCGCTACTGGGCAGGTCCAGTCCGGCCAGCAGCCCGAGCAGCGTCGACTTGCCGGATCCCGAGGCGCCGACGATCGCGACCGCCTCGCCCGGGTTGATTTCGAGACTGATCCCTTCCAAGATGCCGAGCGCGCCCTCCGCGGTGACGACTTCCTTTCCGACATTGCTGGCAACTATCAGTGGTTTCATGATCAGCAGACGACTGCTTGCGCTCCTGTTCCTGTGTGCCTCGGCATTATTCGCCACGCTTCCCGCGCGCGGCAATGCCGCCTGCGTGCTGGTGCTCGGCGACTCGATCAGCGCCGGCCTCGGCGTGCCCGCCGGTGCCGGCTGGGTCGACCTGCTGCGCCCCGAGCTCGACGGCTGCGAGGTCGTGAATGCCAGCATCAGCGGCGAGACGACCGAGGGCGGCAAGGCGCGCCTGCCCGCGCTGCTGCAACAGCACCGCCCGCGGCTCGTGGTGCTCGAGCTCGGCGGCAACGACGGCCTGCGCGGCTTTTCGCTCGCGCTCACGCGCGCCAATCTCGCGACGATGATCGACGCCGCCCACATCGCCGGCGCCCGCGTGCTGCTGCTCGGCATGCGCATTCCGCCGAACTACGGCCCGCGCTACGCCGAGGGCTTCCACGCGCTGTTCGGCGAGCTCGCCACGCAGACCGGCGCGGCGCTGGTCCCGTTCCTGCTCGAGGGCATCGCGACCGACCCGGCGCTGATGCAGACCGACGGCGTCCACCCCACCGGCGCGGCGCAGCCGCTGATCCTCGCCAACGTGCTGCCGGTGCTCGCGCCTCTGGTACGGGAATGAGCGCGTGACGGATCAGCGCGATCCGCACGCGATCGCCGCACTGCTGGCCGCCGACCGCCGCCACGCCTGGCATCCCTACGCCTCGGCGCTGAATCCGCCGCCGGTCTACCCCGTCGCCAGCGCGCGCGGCGTGCGCCTGCAACTCGCCGACGGGCGCGAACTGCTCGACGGCATGTCGTCGTGGTGGGCCGCGATCCACGGCTACAACCACCCGGTGCTGAACCGCGCCGTCAGCGCGCAGCTGGGGCGCATGTCGCACGTGATGTTCGGCGGGCTCACCAACGAGCCGGCCGTCGAGCTGTGCGCGCTGCTCGCGGCGATCACGCCGGGCGAGCTCGAGCGCGTTTTCCTCTGCGACTCGGGCTCGGTCGCGGTGGAAGTGGCGATCAAGATGGCGCTGCAGTACTGGCAGGCGCGGGGGCAACCCGGGCGCAATCGCCTGCTGACACTGGCCGGGGGCTACCACGGCGACACCTTCATGGCGATGTCGGTATGCGATCCGGTCACCGGCATGCACCACCTGTTCCGCGACGTGCTGCCCCGGCAACTGTTCGCGCCGCGCCCCGGCTGCGGTTTCGGCCAGCCCGCGCGCGCCGCGGACATCGCCGCCTTCGAGGCGCTGCTCGCGCAGCACCGCGACGCGATCGCCGCGGTGATCCTCGAACCGATCGTGCAGGGCGCGGGCGGCATGCACTTCTACTCGGCGGACTACCTGCGCCGGGTGCGCGCGCTGTGCGACGCGCACGGGGTGCTGCTGATCGCCGACGAGATCGCCACCGGCTTCGGGCGCACCGGCAAGCTCTTCGCCTGCGAGCACGCCGGCATCGCGCCCGACATCCTCTGCCTCGGCAAGGCGCTGACCGGCGGCTACCTCTCGCTGGCCGCGACGCTCACGAGCGGGCACGTGGCCGGGATCGTCTGCAGCGGCGAGGCCGGCGCGCTGATGCACGGTCCGACCTTCATGGGCAACCCGCTCGCCTGCGCGGTGGCGCTGGCGAGCACCCGGCTGCTGCTCTCGCAGCCCTGGCAGCGCGAGATCGCGCGCCTGGAAGCGGCCCTGCGCGCGGGGCTGGCGCCGGCGGCCCTTCTGCCCGGCGTGCGCGAGGTGCGCGTGCTCGGCGCCATCGGCGTGATCGAGATGGAGCAGGAGGTCGCGATGGGCCCGATCACCGAGCGCTTCCTCGCCGAGGGCGTGTGGATCCGGCCCTTCGGGCGACTGGTCTACACCATGCCGCCGTTCATCATGCGAAACGATGAGGTGGCTCGCCTCACGCACGGTATGATCGCCGCGCTGGAAAAATATCTGTCACACCCCGCAGGAGAAGAGGCGCGATGAGCAACGTGAACATGCATGTGGAACGCGATTTCGATCATCCGGGCGATCGCGTCTGGGCCATCCTCGGCAATTTCGCCGACATCGGCTGGTGCCAGGGCATGGAGCGCGTCGAGGTGCGCGGCAGCGGCCCGGGCATGGAACGCCACATCCACATGCCGGGCCTGGGCGCACCGATCGAAGAGGTGCTGGAATCCATCGACACCGCCGCCCGCACCTTCAGCTACTCGATCCCGCGCGGCAACCCGATGCCGGTCACCGACTACCTCGCCACGGTGCGGGTCGAGGAACTCGGCGCCGGACGCTGCCGCGTGCACTGGAGCGCGACGGGCGAGGCGCAGGGCATCGGCGGCGAACAGGCCGCGGAGATCCTGAGCGGCGTCTACGGCCAGATGCTCGGCTGGGTCGCAGACGCGCTGGCCAAGGGCTGAGCCGGCTCAAGCGGGCCGCTTGCGCACGCGCATCCAGCGGCGCATCAGCCAACCCTGGCCCGGCGCGAAACTGCGCACCTCCGCCGCCACGAACAGCGCGGCGATCGCCGGCGTCGCGCCGTTCCACGCCCGCGAGCCGAACACCGCAACGCGCTCGACGCTGCGTCCGAAACAGCGCAGGAAACGGATCTGTGCGGCGAAGGTGCCCCCGGCGCCCCAGCCGTGGAAGCGCCGCACGTCGAGGATCAGGAACTCGATGCGCCCGTGGCGCGCCCGCAGCCGTTCCGCCGCGGGCGCCACGGCCTCGCTGAAATCCTGCGCCTGGATCCGGTCGATGAGACTGACGCGCATGATCGCGCGCCGCGAATTGAGCCTGATGTCGATCATGGCCGTGGACCTCCGTGTCTGGACCGCGTGGTGCCGGGAACCCCGGCGCGGCTCCTCCCGAGCCGCTCCCGGTCGATTATCCACGCCAGCCGCGGCGCTCACAACAGCCCCCGCCGACCGCTATACTCGGCTCGCGTCATTCCCCCGCGGAGCCTCCCATGCAGCAGCTGACCGGCATCGACACCCTGTTCCTCACCCAGGAGACCGAGCGCACGCCGCTGCACATCTCGCCGCTGCTGATCTACGACCCCTCCACGGCGCCCGGCGGCAGCGTGCGCTTCAAGGACATCCTGCGCCTGTTCGAGAGCCGCCTGCACCTCGCGCCGATCTTTCGCCGCAAGCTGGTGGAAGTGCCCTTCGACCTCGACTACCCGTACTGGGTCGAGGCCGAGGACTTCGACCTCGAGTTCCACGTGCGCCACATCGCGCTGCCCGCGCCCGGTGACTGGCGCCAGCTCTGCATCCAGGTCGCGCGCCTGCATGCGCGCATCCTCGACCGCTCGCGTCCGCTGTGGGAAGCCTACGTGATCGAAGGGCTGGACAATATCGAGGGCCTGCCGAAGGGATCCTTCGCGCTGTTCCTGAAGATGCACCACGCGGCGATCGACGGCGTTGCCGGCGCCGAGATCATCGGCGCCATCCATGACACCGAGCCGCGCGCCGTGGCGCGCGATGCCACGCGCACGGCGCCGTGGCACCCCGATGCGCCACCCACGCAGCTCGGCCTGCTGGCGCGCGCCTGGCTGAACAACCTGCGCCAGCCGGCACGCCTGGCGCAGACCGTGGGCAACCTGATCCCGGCCGCCAGGCGCGTGCGCGAGGGCCTGCGCGCAAACCGCTTCCACAACATCCGCGAGCGCGTCAACACGCGCTTCAACGGGCGTATCGGCGGACACCGCGTGGTCAACGCGCGCTTCTTCCCGCTGGCGCAGGTCAAGGCGATCAAGGACCTGGTGCCCGGGGCGACCGTGAACGACGTCATCGTGACGATCGTGGCCGGCGCGCTGCGCAAGTACCTGCAGGCCAAGGGCGAGCTGCCGCCCGTCTCGCTGGTCGCGGGCGCACCCATCAACGTGCGCACCCAGGCCGAGGAGGGCCGCGGCGGCAACCTGGTGAGCATGATGACGCTCTCCATCTACACCGACATCGCCGATCCGCTCGAGCGCCTGCACCAGGTGCACGACGAATGCATGTCGTCCAAGGAGTACTCCAGTGCCATCGGCGCGCGCACCCTGACCGACCTCACGCAGACGATCCCGCCGCGCGTGGCGGCGCTCGGGTTTCGCGCCGCGAGCCAGACCATGCTGATGACCGGTGCCACCTCGCCCATCAACACGATCATCTCGAACGTGCCGGGACCGCAGGTGCCGCTGTACATGGCCGGCGCGCGCCTGCTGTGCAGCGCCGGCTGCGGGCCGCTGCTGGATCACATGGGGCTGTTCCATGCGGTGTTGAGCTACCACGGCGGCATCTCGGTGACCGTGACCGCCTGTCGCGACATGCTGCCGGACCCGGATTTCTACACCGAGTGCATCCAGGCCAGCTTCGACGAACTCAAGCAGGCGGCCGAGGCGCTCGGGCGCAGCCGCGCCAGGGCGCTGCAGGGGCGGCGCCCGCGCGCCCGCAAGGCCACCGCACCATGAGCGCCGGCGCGTGCCGGATCAGCCCAGCAGCAGCCCCGACAGCAGGCCCGCGAGAAAGAGCAGGGAAAAGCGGCGGTTGAGCACGAACGCGTGGTGGGCGAACCACAGCGGCCAGATCTCATCGGGGTAGTCGGCGGGACGCTCGGCAGGCTTGGGCGCGCCAAGCACTTCGATGGTTTTCCTGGCCGCCGGCACGTTCAGCAGCACCAGCAGCAGTGTCCACGCGAATTCATTGGCGAGCACCAGCGCGCCGACCAGCAGGAATTCCAGGATGATCATCCCCATCACCCACAGCCGCGCCTGCCGATCGCCGAGGATCACCGGCAGCGTGCGTATGCCCTTGGCCGCGTCGGCGGGAAGCTTGTCGATGTGCTTGCCGAAGATCACGGTGGTGGGACCGAGCGCATACACGGTGCCGAGCAGCGCCACCGGCCAGCTCCACGCGCCGCAGGCGACGTAATACGCCCCGCCCGTCATCAACGGCCCCCACACCGCCAGCACCGCGGGCTCGCCGAGCCCGAGATATTTCAGTGGCCAGGTGTAAAAGAGCACGAAGAACGCGCCGGCCAGCATCAGCGGCACGCTCAGCTCCCCGCGCAGCCACACCACGGCCGCACCCGCTGCCAGCGCCACGGCCGCCGTCGCGACGATGTAACCGAGCATCGCGCGCCGGCTGAGCAGGCCGTTCTCCAGCACGTGGGTGCCGTAGCGCGCGCGATAGTAATTGTCGCGATCGACGCCACGCGCCGAGTCGACGTAGTCGTTGATCAGGTTGTTGGTGGCGTGGGCCGCCAGCAGGCCGACGAGCGCAAGCACCCACAGCACGGCGTCGAATCCCGGTTCGCGCAGCGCCAGCAGGCCGCCCAGTGCCGCCGACGTGAACGTCATCAACAGCACCGAGGCGCGCGCGGCCACGGCCCAGCGCGTCGGTAGCGACAATTGCTCCCATTGCGCCGCATCCACGCGTGGAACGGTGCGCAGCGCCTCGAGAAATCCGGTCACGGCAAACTCCCTGCAAACATTGCGAGCCGCAGTATAACGGGACGCTCCCGCGCCTCGCCGCGCATTCTCGCTTGGCCTAGAATCAGCATCGCATCATGACAGGAGTCGAATCGTGACATCCCGCACCACACCGCGTATCCGTTCCACCAGCGCCTGGGACCAGCGCCAGATCGACGCGTTCCTGGGCGCCAGCCGCATACCGCTGCGCCTGGCATGCAACGCGGGCCAGGGCTTTCCCCTGCTGAACTCGCTGTGGTTCGAGCCGCGCGAGGGCAGCCTGTGGTGCGCCACCCATGCCAGCTCGGCCATCGTGCCCTTCCTGCAGCGCGATCCGCGTTGCGCCTTCGAAATCGCGCTGAACGACCCGCCCTACTGCGGCGTGCGCGGGCAGGCACGCGCCCTGCTCACCCGCGACGGCGCGGGCGAATTGCTGCAGCGCCTGATCGGGCGCTATCTCGGGGACAGCAACCCCGCGCTGGCCGCCTGGCTGATGAGCCGCGCCGATGACGAGTACGCGATCCGCCTCGACCCGACCTGGCTCACGGCCTGGGACTACCGTCCGCGCATGCAGCCCGCGGAGTGATTCACACGAACACGTCCGTGCTGTCCATGCCGAGTTGCACCGCGCCGAGGTTGCGCGAGAACGGCACCGGGTTGTTGGCGACGTGGGCGCGCGCCGTGTTCACGTCGAGGAAGCGCTGCTGGATCGGGCTGCCGAGGAACACCGAGCGCCCGCCGGCGTTGGCGAACAGCTCGCCGACGATCGCCACCGCCTTGTCGACGATGCGCGAGGCCTCGTAGCGGTAACGCACCCGCGAGGCCATCGGGATCTCGCGCCCCGCCTCCACGCACTCGACCATGTCGCCCAGCGCCCGGAACAGCAGCGCGTCGATCTCGGCGATGCCGAGCTCGGCGCGCGCGATGATCTCCTGCGTGTGGGTGTCGCCGGCGAGCTTGGTCGGATCGTTGCTGGAACGGTTCTGGCAGCCGGCGATGAACAGCCGCAGCGCCGCGCGCGAGGCGCCGATCGCGGGGTTCGACACCGTGCGCGCGAACAGCTGGCCCCACGGAATGCGGTACAGCGGCGCGGTGTTCACGCGGTTGCCCGGATTGTCCAGCCGAAAGCCGTCCATCTGGCGGTGCGTGCGGTATTCGGGCACGAACATGTCCTCGACGACGACGTCGTTGCTGCCGGTGCCCTGCAGGCCCATCGCCTGCCAGGTGTCCTCGATGCGGTAATCGCTCGCCGGCAGCAGGAAGGTGCGGTAGCCGTCGTCGGGCACGATCGCGCCGAGGAACACCCAGTCGCAGTGGCCGCTGCCGCTCGACCAGCCCCAGCGCCCGGAGAGGCGAAAGCCGCCCTCCACCACCGTGACCTTGCCCATCGGCGCGTAGGACGAGGAGATCAGGTCGTTCGCGCTCGACCACACTTCCTGCTGCGCGCGATCGTCGAACAGCGCCATCTGGAACGCGTGCACCGACACGATGCCCCCGGCCCAGGCCGAGGACATGCAGCCTTCGGCGAGCGTCGCCTGGGCGCGGAAGAACTCGCGCGGGTCCGCCTCCAGGCCGCCGTAGCGCACGGGCTG
>JAKJFB010000140.1:7017-7322 GCA_022705125.1 Pseudomonadota bacterium | reverse complement strand
GCCATCGCGAACTACTTCCTGCACATCCAGGCGCTGTCGCTGGTGATCACCTGCGTGTTCATGTTCCTGTCCGCGGGCTTGATCATGTGGCAGACCAGCCAGATCGTCCACGGCGGCGAGCGCAACTACATCTCCGCGACCGTGACGCTGTACGTGATGATCTACAACCTGTTCTCGATCCTGCTCAGCTTCCTCGGCGGCAGCAACGAGTGAGGCCCGACGGGGCACCCGCGGCACGGCCCCGACTCGGGGCCGTGTCGTTTCAGCACCAATGATCTTCTCGTTGCTGGTACAGGAATCGGCGG
>JAKJFB010000140.1:0-6990 GCA_022705125.1 Pseudomonadota bacterium | reverse complement strand
CCAGCCATGCTGCCTACCGCTTCGCGTGCGCGCTCCTCGCGCGCGGTCACACGCTGTACCGCGTGTTCTTCTTCGCTGATGGCGTGCACAACAGCACCGCCCTGAACTGCGCCGCGAGCGGCGAGGCCGACCTGCCGGCGCTGTGGCAGCAGCTGGCCGCCGAGCACGGTGTGGACCTGGTGAGCTGCGTGAGCTCGGCGCTGCGTCGCGGCATTGTCGACGAGCGCGAGGCCGCGCGCCACGCGCTCGGGGCGGCTAGCTTGCGCCAGGGCTTTGAGCTCTCGGGGCTGGGCCAGCTGGTCGAGGCCAGTATCCGCTCCGACCGTATCCTGGACTTCGGCGGATGAGCTCCCCGCAAACCGCCGCGCGGCGCAGCGTGCTGGTGGTGTGCCGCAACGCCCCGTACGGTCGCTCACGCGCGCGCGATGCCATCGACGTCGCGATGGCTTTCGCGGCCTTCGACCAGCCGGTCACGCTGCTGTTCCTCGGTGACGGCGTGCTGGCACTCGCTCCCGGGCAACGTCCTGCCGCGGAATTGTCGCGCAGCCTGGAAAAGCTGCTCGGCACACTGGCGGACTACGGCGTGGAGGAAGTCCATGCCGAGGCGGCAGCACTCGCGGCGCGCGGGCTGGACGCGCGGGACCTCGCGCTGCCGGTGCGCCTGGCCGGGCCGGTGGAGCTCCGGGAACTGTTCGGCGCGCACGAGCGCGTGCTCACGGTATGAACCGCCGATGACCCTGCACATACTCTCCGCCTCGCCGTTCGCGGGCAGCTGTCTCGAGGAATGCGCCCGCGTGATCGCCGCCGACGATGCCCTGCTGCTGAGCGGCGACGGCGTCTATGCCGCGCTCGGTGAGGCCGCCGACGTGCTGCACGCACTGCGCGCGGCCGGCGTAGCCATCTTCGCGCTCGCGGAAGACTGTGCCGCGCGCGGCATCGACGCACGGCTACCGGCCTGCGTCATCACGATCGACTACGGTGGCTTCGTCGATCTCGCGGTCGCGCACCCGCGCACCGTGTCCTGGTTCTGAGATGAAAGCAAACGCAGCGCTGCCGCCGCGCGATGCGGACGGTTTCCTGCTGGATCGGGCCGACTGGAACGAGCAGGTGGCCACCGCGCTCGCGCGCGAGGAAGGCCTCACGCTGACGCCCGCGCACCGCGAGATCCTGCACATGCTGCAAGCGTACTATCGCGAGCACGAGCACGCGCCCGCCATGCGCGCATTGGTCAGCCTGACGCGACGCACGCTCGGTCCCGACAAGGGCCGCAGCGTCTACCTGCTCGGACTGTTCCCCGGCAGCCCCGCGCGCGTGGCGGCGAAGATCGCGGGCCTGCCCCGCCCCGAGCACTGTCTGTGAGCAAGCCCATGCACCTGTCCGCGCCGCCATCATCGTGCCCCGAGGAACATCCCTTCGCGCCCTTCGTGCGCACGCTCGGGCGCGGACGCCGTGGCGCGCGCTCGCTCGAACGCGAGGAGGCGCGCAAAGCGCTCGGGATGATCCTGGACGGCGAGGCCGACCCGCTGCAGACCGGCGCCTTCCTGATGCTGCTGCGCGTGAAGGAGGAAACCGCCGAGGAGATCGCCGGTTTCGTGCAGGCCGCGCGCGAGCGCGCACAACTGCCGGAGGCCCCGATACTCGTCGACCTGGACTGGCCGACCTACGCGGGCAAACGCCAGCAGCCGCCGTGGTACCTGCTGTCGGCGCTGCTGCTGGCCGCGCACGGGCACCGCGTGCTGATGCACGGCTGCGAGCCGCACGCGCGCAACCGCCTTTTCGCAGCCCAGGCGCTGCCGGCGCTCGGCATCGCGCCCGCGCGCGACTGGCAGGAGGTGCGCGAGGCGCTGGATACGCGCCGTTTCGCGTACGCGCCGCTCGCGCTGTTCAGCCCGGGCCTGCAGGCGCTGCTGAACCTGCGCCACCTGTTCGGCCTGCGCTCGCCGGTGAACACCTTCGTGCGCCACATGAACCCGCTGGCCGCGCCCGCCACGATGCACAGCCTGCAGCACCCGGCCTATGCCGTGCTGCACGCGGGCGCGGCGCGACAGCTCGGGCAGCCGCGCGCGCTGATCTTCCGTGGAGAGGGCGGCGAATGCGAATTGCGCCCCAATGCCGACAGCCGCTGCATCCTGCTCGAGGGCGATGCGCAACGCGAGCTCGGTTTCACGCGCCAGCTGGCCGAACGCGGCGACGCCGCCATCGTGCCGGACGTGGCGCTGCTGCCCGCGCTGTGGAACGGCCGCACCGAGGACGCCTACGGGGAAGCCGCGGTGATCGGCACGGCAGCGGCCGCGCTGCTGGCGCTCGGTGGCGCCAACGACGCCGACGCCGCGCTGGCGCTCGCGCGCGATTACTGGCGCCGGCGCGGCCCATGGCCAGGAGACACCCCGTGAGATACAGCGAGCAGGACTATTCCGCGCCGGCCTGCGCCGCGCTGCTGGAGCAGAAGGTGCGCGTGGTGCGCGACGCCATGCATGAGCTCGGCGCGCCCGTGCCGCAGGTGTACGCCTCGCCGCCGCGGCACTACCGCCAGCGCGCCGAGTTCCGCTTCTGGCACGAGGGCGACGACGCCTTCTACGCGATGTTCGATCCCGCGAATCCGCGCGAGCCGGTGCGCATCGACGAGTTCCCGCCCGCCTCGCAACGCATCAACGCGCTGATGCAGCGCCTGCGCGCGGCGGTGCTGCGCTCGCCGGCACTCAAGCGCAAGCTGTTCCAGGTCGAGTTCCTGAGCACACTCGCCAACGAGGCGCTGGTGGTGCTGGTCTACCACCGCCCGCTCGACGCCGCATGGGAAGACGCCGCCCGGGAATTGAGCCTCGTGCTGGATGCGCAGCTCATCGGCCGCTCGCGCGGGCAACGCATCGTGATCGGGGAATCGTTCGTGACGGAACGCCTGCAGGTCGACGGGCGCGAACTGGTGCTGCGCCAGCCCGAGGGCTGCTTCACGCAGCCCAACGGGGGCGTTAACCGCAAGATGCTCGGCTGGGCGCGGGCCCGCGCGGCGGGCATCGGCGGCGACTTGCTGGAGCTCTACTGCGGCATCGGCAACTTCACGGTCGCGCTGGCCGATCGTTTCGACACCGTGCTGGCCACCGAGATCAACAAGGTCGCGATCGCCGCCGCGCAGTACAACCTCGCGGCCAACGGCATCGACAACACCTTCATCGCGCGGCTCTCCAGCGCGGAGGCCTCGGCCGCACTGGCGCGCGAACGGCCCTTCCGCCGGCTGCGCGATTTCGACCTCGACCGTTTCGAAGCCGGCGCCGTGCTGGTCGATCCGCCGCGCGCGGGGCTCGATGCGCGCACGCTGGCACAGGTCGCCGGCTTCGGGCGCATCGTCTACATCTCGTGCAACCCGCAGACGCTGCGCGAGAACCTGGTGGCGCTCGCGGCCACGCACGACATCGAACGCTTCGCGCTGTTCGACCAGTTTCCCTATACCCATCACCTGGAATGCGGCGTGACCCTGCAGCGTCGCAATGCCACCTGACACCGCCCGGGGAGTGAGCCCATGCGAGCGCAAAAACTGGACGATGCCACGATCACTGCGCGCCTCGCCGCGCTGCCCGGCTGGAGCCTGCGCGATGGCAAGCTGCGGTGCGCGTACCGCTTCGCGGACTTCAGCGCCGCCTTCGCGTTCATGACGCGCAGCGCGCTGCGCGCCGAGCAGCTGGATCATCACCCGGAATGGTTCAACGTCTACAACCGCGTCGAGATCGCGCTGACCACGCATGACGCCCACGGCATCACCGCCCTGGACTTCACGCTGGCGGAGGCGATGGACGGCTTCGCGCGGGCGCTGGGGAGCACGGCCGCCTGAGCCGTCTCAATAGACCGCGAGGCCGTGCTTCAACAGCGCGCGCGGCAGGACCTCGTCGAGCCGGGCGAGGTCGTCGGGTCCGATCTCCAGCAGCTTGAGGCCGTGGCGCTCGTAGACGGCCTTCTTGTTCAGCTTCGCCGTCAGTTGCCCCGGCGCCGCCTCGTCGCCCCAGTACTCGATGTAGAGCTGCAGTGACGGCAGGTAGAAATCGCAGCGGTAGTCACCCTCCACCGGGAGGCGCCGGTGATAGGCGTGCGCGATCTCCGACATGTACAGCCAGTGGCAGATCATCAGCTCCGCCTTGCTGTGCAGCACGTGCCCGTCGAGCGCGCGCAGCCCGTCCCCGCCATCGACACGGATCTCGCGCTCGGCATCACCGAACAGGTCACGCTCCGCGGCCTCCCCGATGTGTTCGTAGGCATGGATCACCTGCAGGTTCTCGTTCAGCACGGGGTTGCCGGGCAGCGTGGCCGGCCAGCGCACGTAAGGCACGCCGGTGTCCGGGTATTCCTCCTGCACCCCGCCGAGCGCCTTGCCACGGGCAGTGAGCTCCCAGCCCTTCACGCCCTTGCGGATCCAGCCCAGTTCGAGCAGCAGCAGGTTGGTCTGGCGCGCCGACAGGCCGACCCGCAGGCCCAGCGCGGCCGCATTCAGCAGCGTCTGCTCGGGACTCACGCTGAACAGGCGATGTTCCAGCACCTGCTCCGGCCAGCCGATATACGTGCCGAAGCGTTCGCTGTTCAGGTACCTGCCGCCCTCGAACTCGCCCTTGCGCGTCAGGCGCCACTGTTCACCCTGGCGCACGATCCAGCCCTGCTCGGCGAGCAGCGTGAACAACTCGCGGCTGGGCATGTTGAGACGCCGCGCCAGCGCCGATCCCGACAGGTATTGCTCAGTCCCCGGCACCGGTTTCGGGCTCCCAGTTGTCCACAATTTCTGTGGATAAGTTTGCGGATAAGTTCTTAGTATGCGCCCCTACCCCGCATGCCGGCTGAGGCCCTCTCAGATTGTTCATTTTATGATCAAATATCATTTTTTATATATTAAACAATCAGATACATTACTTTCTTAATGTTGTTTTCTACCGAAATGACAAATTTGTTGCGGTCAATGTCACTTTCTTGACAGCATTTACGCAGTGTGCATAACAGCAGCTCAGGCGTTCGCGGCTGCAGCCTGCGCGTAGCGCGCCGCCAGGGCGCCGTAGAGCTCGTCCGCATAGCGGGGACTACGGCTGTCCAGCTGGCCCAGCAGTTCCGCCAGGTGCTCGTTGTCCTCGCGTCCCTGCCAGGTCTTGCGGTAGCTGCCGTCCTTGTAGCCGTGGTCCTGGCGGAAGAAATTCAGCACGTTCTTGCCCACGTAGGCGGTGAACAGCTCATCGGGCGTCATGCCGGCCGCCTGCAGCAGGGACCAGAAATGGCCGACCGGGAATTCGCGCCCCACCAGCGCGCGGCCCGCCAGGGCCTCGACGGCCTCGCGCAACTCCATGGTCTGCGGCGGAGCCGCAACTCCTCGAGCATGCCGGCGGCGATCTGCGCCGGCGTGCTGGTGCCATCGAAGCGCATGCTCATGCCGAAGTGCCAGATATCGACGATCTCGAGCTTCACGTGCTCCCACGCCGGCTGCTGATGCTTCCACCACTTGTAGCCGTAGTGCTCGATCAGCTCCCCGCATTCGATCCACAGCGCCCGGTACCAGGCGAATTGCTGGTTGATCCAGTCGGGATGGACCTTGCGGTTCATCCGGTCCTGCATTTCCAGCATGGTCGTCAGTTGCTGCAGCATCGGCGGTGATCCCTCTACCTACTCTATGGAATGGGGGAAGACGAAGGCGTGGCCATGCTAGCACAGCACGGCCGGGGCGCTGGAAATGCTGTGGATAAAACCGGGGATAAAAGTGTGCGGTTGCACGCCTCGGCCACGCTCACCCACCCATAAACCTACATTCAATATTAGAAAAATAACGCATCGTATTGTTTTTGAATACTAAAAATCCATTTTTCGAATTCGGTATGGATGTCGTGATACGCGTTCCGCGATGCGGCAGTGCGCCACAAATGTGCATAACGCATCGAAAGCAGAGTAGCCGCTGTTTACAACAGGCAACGGAATCACCAGAATACTGTATATTTGAACAGTCATGAGCATGAACCGGTTGCTGCAAACACTGCTCGCCCGCCCCGATGTCTGGCAGGCTTCCCGCCCCCGCGCGGCAACCGCGACCGGGGATACCCTGCCCAGCGGACATGCCGCCCTCGACCGGGTCCTGCACCGGGGCGGCTGGCCGCGCGCGGCACTGACCGAGGTGCTCAGCGGCAACTGCGGCATCGGCGAGATGCAGTTGCTGGCGCCGGCATTGGCGTATTGCAGCCGCGGCTCGCGCCGGCTGTTCTTCGTCTGCCCACCCTATCTGCCTTATGCACCCGCCCTGCTGGCACAGGACGTGGCGCTGGAACGGCTGCTGGTCGTGCGGGCGGAGCGGGATGTCGACACCCTGTGGTGCGCGGAACAGATCCTGCGTTCCGGTGCCGCGGCCTGCCTGCTGGCCTGGCTGCCCGAATCGCGCCTCGGCGATTACCGCGCCCTGCGCCGGCTGCAGCTCGCCGCGCAGGGCAGCGCCAGCCTGGCATTCCTGTTCCGCCCGCCACAGGCGGCGCACAGCCTCTCGCCTGCCGCGCTGCGGATCGTGCTGCGGGGCACGCGGGAGCACCTCGCGCTCGAGATCGTCAAGCAGCGCGGCGGCCAGGCGGGCCAGCAGCTCACGCTCGCCCGCGCCAATGCGCTGCTGCAGCCGCGCATCGACCCCGCCCTGCTGCCCGCCACCGTGGATCAGGCCCCCGTGGGTCCGGCTTTATCCGGACAGATGCCATGTCCGGATAAATCCGGACCCACGGCCGAACGAATGCCATGTCCGGATAAATCCGGACCCACGACCACGCCCGCCGGGACGGCGCTGCACTGAGCCCGCGCCGCCATGCTCTGGCTCTGCCTGCGCTTCCCGCTGCTGCCGCTGGAGGTCTTCACCCGCGCCGACATGCACGCGCAACGCCCCGTCATCGTCACCGAAAAGCACCGCGTGCTGTGCCACGACGCGCTCGCCGGCGAGCATGGCGTGAGCCCCGGCATCTCGGCCAGCACCGCGCAGGCCCTGTGCCCCGGGCTGCTGAC
>JAKJFB010000013.1:22388-22654 GCA_022705125.1 Pseudomonadota bacterium | reverse complement strand
TCGCACCTTCACCTTCCTGGGCATCACCTTCGCGCTCCGCTACACGAGCTGGCAGCGCATCATCTTGACCGACCCCACCACCGGCGTCTGCCTGGCGTCGCCTTTCGGCACGCTGTAGGGCGCGCCATCATCGTCGCGCGTGGGGCCGTAAATACCGCAAGTATTGACCGCAGCATCCCGCCACCGTTCGCCTGCAACCGATACCTTGCGATGGGTTTACAGTAGGGAACACGAATCGACCGGATAAAAAAAGGCCCTGAAATCAG
>JAKJFB010000013.1:18875-22378 GCA_022705125.1 Pseudomonadota bacterium | reverse complement strand
GCCATTTCTGGCGGAGAGAGAGGGATTCGAACCCTCGATAGGGGATTAGCCTATACGCCCTTAGCAGGGGCGCGCCTTCAGCCACTCGGCCATCTCTCCGGAACTCTTCAAAATCATGTCCGGCTGAAGCCGGACCTACATCCTGTCCGACTGAAGCCGGACCTACGGGCTAGCTCGAGGGTTCGCTGTCCTCGCCGTCGTGCTCGCGCTGGATGCGCTGGTAGATCTCTTCGCGGTGCACCGATACGTCCTTCGGGGCATTCACGCCGAGCCTTACCTGGTTGCCTTTCACTCCCAGCACCGTGATGGTCACGCTGTCGCCGATCATCAACGTCTCACCTACCCGGCGCGTCAAGATAAGCATGGTGTCCCTCTCATTTGAGCCGCTTGCGCTCCTCGGCCGCTGTCCTGCCGGCCTCCCTGGAGCTACGCCATCCCGCGGGAGCGCGGGATTATAGAGAATCCTTCCCGGATTCCCAAGCGAAAACTGCGACTCGCTCGTACTCCCGGCGATCCAGGCGAATTCCCCCGCCCGGCTCGCGGCTAGGCCAGGCGTGCGCGCACCCATTCGGGCACGCGCTGCAGCGCCTGTGGCAGCGCCGCGGCATCGGTGCCGCCGCCCTGGGCCATGTCGGCACGCCCGCCGCCCTTGCCGCCGAGCAGCGGTGCGATCTCGGCCATCAGGTCGCCCGCACGCACGCGCTCCTGCAGCCCGCCCGTGACACCGGCCACCAGCGAGACCTTGTCGCCCTCGACCGCTGCCAGCAGGATCACGGCCGTGCCGAGCTTGTCTTTCAGCTGGTCCATCGTGGTACGCAGGCTTTTCGCGTCAGCGCCCTCGAGTTGCGCCGCCAGCACTTTCACGCCGTTCACGTCGATCGCGCCGGCCGCGAGATCCCTGCCCGTGCCGCTCGCGAGCTGCACGCGCAGTTTCTCCAGCTCCTTCTCGAGCTGGCGGTTCGCGGCGATCAGTTGCTCGACCTTCTCGACCGCGTTGTCGCGCCCGGACTTCAGCAGCTGCGCGATGCGATCACTGCGCGCCTCCAGCGTGTCGAACAGCGCGAGCGCATTGGCGCCCGTGACCGCCTCGATGCGGCGCACGCCGGCCGCGATGCCGGATTCCGCGGTCACGCGCAGCAGGCCGATGTCGCCGGTGCGCTGCACGTGCGTGCCGCCGCAGAGCTCCACCGAGAAGCCGCCGCCCATCGTGAGCACGCGCACCTCGTCACCGTATTTCTCGCCGAACAGTGCCATCGCGCCCTTCGCCTTCGCGGTGTCCATGTCGGTGAGCTGGATCTCGACCGCGGAGTTGGCGCGGATCTGCTCGTTCACCAGGCGCTCGACCGCGCGGATCTGCACGGGCGTCATCGCCTCGAAGTGCGAGAAGTCGAAGCGCAGGCGCTCGGCGTCGACCAGCGAGCCCTTCTGCGCGACATGCTCGCCCAGCACCTGGCGCAGTGCGGCGTGCAGCAGGTGCGTGGCGGAGTGGTTCAGCGCCGTGGCCTGGCGGATGCCGGGCTCCACGCGCGCATCGGCGGCGGCACCAACGGCCAGCGCGCCGCGCGCCATGACGCCGTGGTGTAGCGAGATCGCGCCCGCCTTTGTCGTGTCGCGCACCTCGAAGCGCCAGCCCCCGGCCTCGATCACGCCGGCATCACCGGCCTGGCCGCCGGACTCGGCGTAGAACGGCGTGCGGTCCAGCACCACGATGCCCTTCTCGCCCTCGGCAAGGCCCTCGACACGCTGCCCGTCGCGCAGCAGCGCCAGCACGCGCGCCTCGCCTGCAAGCGCCTCGTAGCCGGTGAACACGGTGGGCGTGTCGATGCCCGCGTCACCGTACTGCTCGGCGGCGAAGTGGCTGGCGCCGCGCGCACGCTCGCGCTGTGACTGCATCGCGCGCTCGAAGCCTTCCTCGTCCACGAGCAGGCCGCGCTCGCGCGCGATGTCCGCCGTGAGGTCCACCGGAAACCCGAAGGTGTCGTAGAGCTTGAACACGGTGTCACCGTCGAGCGTGTCGCCCGCCAACGCCGCGATGTCCTGCTCGAGGATGCGCATGCCGGTGTCGAGCGTACGCGCGAACTGCTCCTCCTCGAGCAGCAGGACCTTCTCGATCTGCGCGCGCTTCTCGTGCAGTTCCGGGTAGGCATCGCCCATGGCCTCGGCCAACGGGCCGACCAGCTTGTGGAAGAACGTATCCTGCGCGCCGAGCTTGTGGCCATGGCGGCAGGCGCGGCGCAGGATGCGCCGCAACACGTAACCGCGACCCTCGTTCGAGGGCAGCACGCCGTCGCTCACCAGGAAGGCACAGGAGCGGATGTGGTCGGCGATCACGCGCAGCGAGGGACTGGCGGGATCGGTGGCACCGGTGACTTGCTGCGCGGCATCGAGCAGGCGGCGGAACAGGTCTATCTCGTAGTTCGAGTGCACGTGCTGCATCACGGCCGCGATGCGCTCGAGCCCCATGCCGGTGTCGACCGAGGGCTTGGGCAACGGCGTCATGCTGCCGTCGGCGGAGCGCTCGAACTGCATGAACACCAGGTTCCAGATCTCGATGTAGCGGTCGCCGTCCTCGTCGGGGCTGCCCGGCGGCCCGCCCGCGACCCCGGGGCCGTGGTCGTAGAAGATCTCGGTGCAGGGGCCGCAGGGGCCGGTGTCGCCCATGGACCAGAAGTTCGACTTCTCGCCAAGACGCACGCAGCGCTCGGCCGGCACGCCGATCTCCTCGATCCAGATCTTCTCGGCCTCGAGGTCGTCCTGGAACACCGTGACCCAGAGCTTCTCGCGCGGCAGCGCGAGCACCCCGGTCAGGAATTCCCAGGCGAAACGGATCGCGTCGTGCTTGAAGTAGTCGCCGAAGCTGAAGTTGCCGAGCATCTCGAAGAAGGTGTGGTGGCGCGCGGTGTAGCCGACGTTCTCGAGGTCGTTGTGCTTGCCGCCGGCGCGCACGCAACGCTGCGAGCTCGCCGCGCGCACGTAGGCGCGCTGCTCGCGACCGAGGAAGCAGTCCTTGAACTGCACCATGCCGGCGTTGGTGAACAGCAGCGTCGGGTCGTTGCCCGGCACCAGCGAACTGCTGGGCACGCGCGTGTGACCCATGCTCTCGAAATAGCTCAGGAAAGCTTCCCTGATCTCGGCACCATTCATTGATCTGCTTCCGCGTGTGGCGTCGGGTGGCCGCCCGCGGCCGGGCGGCCGGGGGCGGTAAAGGCGGGGAATTATACGGACGCGCGGAGCCGGCGTCCCGCGTGAAGAATCACGTCGCGCTCAGCCGCGCTCGCGTTCCTCGAGCGTGAGCTGGCGCGCCTCGCTCTCGAGCATCACCGGGATGCCGTCGCGCACCGGGTAGGCCAGGCCGCTGGCGCGGCAGACCAGCTCCTGCTTCTCGCGGTCGTATTCCAGCGGCCCCTTGCTGACGGGGCAGACGAGGATTTCCAGCAGTTTCGGATCCAGCATCAGTTCATGTCTCCTTGTGCGACGGGCGCCTGGGGTGAGGCGGGCATCGC
>JAKJFB010000013.1:0-18865 GCA_022705125.1 Pseudomonadota bacterium | reverse complement strand
CCCGCCAGCAATTGGGGATCGACCTTGGCGTCGCGCCAGTTCATGCGCCAGTCGAGGTGCGGCCCGGTGGCGCGCCCGGTGGCGCCCACGCGGGCAATCAGCTCGCCCTGCTTCACCCGCTGTCCCGGCTCGACCAGCACCTTGCTCAGATGCAGGAAGCTCGAGGACAGCGCGTGACCGTGGTCGATGATCACGGTACCGCCCGAGTAGAACAGGTCCGGCTGGGCCAGCGTCACGACGCCGGGAGCCGGCGCGCGCACCTCGGCACCCACGGGAGCAGCCACGTCCACCCCGTAGTGCGGGCGCGAGGGCTCGCCGTTGTAGAAGCGCTGGCTGCCGTAGACGCCGCTGATGCGCCCGGTGATCGGCCACACGAAACCGGCCGCGAAATCGGTGCGCGCGTCATCGCGCGCGCGCGCCGCGACCACGAGCGACTGCTCGCGCTGGATGCGTTTGAGGTCCTCGGCCGAGGGGCTCATGATCGCCTGCGCGATGCCGGTGACGCGCTGGATGTCGTAGTCGCGCCGGGCGATCTCCAGTTCGCGTGTCTGCGCACCGGCTTTCAGCACGTGCTTCACGGGGGCATCGCGATCGAAACCGATCACGAAGCTGCCGTCGGCGGACACGCGCACCGCCCGTCCGTCGAGCGCAACCCGCGTGCCTGGGGCAACCTTGCCGATCACCACCCCGCCCTGCACCAGCGGGCCGTCGAGTTCGAGGGCGCAGGCCCACGGCGCGGCCAGCGCCACGAGCAGCGCGAACAGGAATCGTGTGAGTACGGCGGACATCGGCACTGGCGTTCTGGTCAATGCGGCAGTTTGGTGGATAGAGTGCAGTCTACCAGATGGCGCCGGCGCGGCGCCGCAACCCCCCGGAGGATTCGCATGCTCCGCCCTCGCCCCGGCGGCCCGCGCAAGTCGGCCTATATCACCCCGCAGGGCGAGCAGCGCCTGCGCGAGGAGCTGACGCAGCTGTGGAAGGTCGAGCGCCCGCAGGTCACGGCGGCGGTGCACGAGGCCGCCAAGAACGGTGACCGCTCGGAGAATGGCGACTACATCTACGGCAAGCGCCGCCTGCGCGAGATCGACCGCCGCGTGCGCTACCTCACCAAGCGCCTCGACGAGGTGAAGGTCGTGCGGGAGGTGCCCGCGGACCGCGGCAAGGTGTACTTCGGCGCCTGGATCACGCTGGAGGACGAGGACGGCAAGGCGCTGCGCTACCGCATCGTCGGGCCCGACGAGTTCGACGTGGCGAAGGGGCTTATCAGCATGGATTCCCCGGTCGCGCGCGCCGTCCTCGGCAAACGCCTCGACGACGAGATCCGCGTGCATACGCCGGCGGGCGAACGCGAGTACGTCGTCACCGCGATCGAATACCCGTACGACAATTGATCCTGCAACCGCTCCTGTCCGCGTGAATGCGGACCCACGTGCAATTGCCGGATATACTGCCTCCCATCGAACCGAGGCACACCCCAATGCCGGCTCCCTCGCCTCCGCGCATCGCGCTGTTCGTGACCTGCCTCGCCAACGTTTTCCGTCCGGCCGTGGCCGAGGCCAGCGTGGAACTGCTGCGCGCCGCGGGCTGCGAGGTCCATGTGCCGCTCGCGCAATCCTGCTGCGGCCAGCCCGGCTACAACAGCGGCGCGATCGCCAGTGCGCGCCCGGTGGCGCAAGGCCTCATCCGCACGTTCGAGGACTTCGACTACGTGGTCGCGCCGTCTGGCTCCTGCGCCGGCATGATCCGCGACCACTACCCGCGGCTGTTCGCCGATGATCCGCGGTGGCGCGAGCGCGCGCAGGCGCTCGGCGCAAAGACCTTCGAGCTCACGGCCTTCCTCGCCGAGGTGATGCATTTCGCTCCCGCGCCGACGCGTGGCA
Source organism: Pseudomonadota bacterium (assembly GCA_022705125.1). Next base: position 16,985 of record JAKJFB010000013.1, on the reverse strand, counting down.
CCGCGGCGCGCACGATCACCTACCACGACAGCTGCGCCGGCCTGCGCGAGCTCGGCATCCGGGCGCAGCCGCGGCAGCTGCTCGCCGCGGCGGGCGTGACACTGACCGAAATGCAGGGCACCGAGGTCTGCTGCGGCTTCGGCGGCACCTTCTGCGCCAAGCTCCCGGAAATCTCCGTCGCGATGGCCGACGAGAAGCTCGGCAATGCACTGGCCGCGGGCGCCGACATGCTGGTCGGCGGCGACCTCGGTTGCCTGCTGCACCTGTGCGGCCGCGCGCAGGCTGCCGGCAAGTCCCTGGAATTTCGCCACGTGAGCGAGCTGCTGGCCGCACGGCTGGACCGCGCCGCGCTCGGCGAGGAGCAGCCCTGATGCGCCACAGCAGCGAACAGTTCGTCGCCAACGCGCACGCAGCGCTGAACGACGCACAGCTGCAACCGGTGCTGAACGCCGTGGCCCTGTTCCTGCCGGCGATGCGCACCGGCGTGCTGGCCCAGACCCCCGACTTCGAGGCGATGCGCGACTACGCGGTGCGCATGAAGGACCACACGCTGGAGCACCTCGACAGCTACCTCACCGACTTCGAGACCCGCGTCACGGAACGCGGCGGCCATGTGCACCACGCCGCCACCGCCGCCGACCTGAACCGCATCGTCACCGGCATCTGCAGCGCCGCGGGCGCGCGGCGCGTGATCAAGGGCAAGTCGATGGTCGGCGAGGAGACCGCGCTGAACGAAGCGCTCGAGGCCGCCGGGCTCGAGGTGGTCGAGACCGACCTCGGCGAGTACATCATCCAGCAGGCCGGCGAGCCGCCGAGCCACATCATCGCCCCGGCGCTGCACAAGTCGAAGGAGCAGGTCGCGCAACTGTTCCGCGAGCGCCACGCGCGCGGCGAGCGCGACCTGTCGCAGGTGCAGGGCATCGTGCGCGAGGCGCGCAGCGTGCTGCGCGAGCGTTTCCTGGCGGCCGACGCCGGCATCACCGGCGCCAACTGCCTGGTCGCGGAGACCGGCTCGGTGATGCTGGTCACCAACGAGGGCAACGGCGATCTGTGCAGCACGCTGCCGCGCGTGCACATCGTGGTGACCGGAATCGAGAAGCTGGTGCCCACGCTCGAGGATGCCGGCGCGCTGCACCGCGTGCTGTGCCGCAGCGCGACCGGGCAGGTCACCAGCGTCTACACCACCTTCTACAGCGGGCCGCGCGGCGCCGAAGACCCCGACGGACCCGATGAATTCCACGTCGTGCTGCTCGACAACGGTCGCCGCGCGCTGCTCGGGGGCAAGTACCGCAGCATGCTGCGCTGCATCCGCTGCGGCGCCTGCCTGAACCACTGCCCGATCTACCGCCACGTCGGCGGCCATGCCTATGGTTGGGTCTATCCCGGCCCGATGGGCTCGGTGCTGACGCCACTGCTGACGGGTCTCGATCAGGCGCGCGAACTGCCCAACGCCTGCACCGCCTGCGGGCGCTGCGAGGAAGCCTGCCCGATGCGCATCCCGCTGCCCGAGCACCTGCGCCAACTGCGCGACGATGCCGCGGCGCAGGGCCTCACGCCGCCGGCGTGGCGCGCGGGCGTGAGCGCGATGATGACGCTGTTCCGTTTCCCGGCGCTTTACCGCGTGGCTGCGGCGCTGGGTCGCCCGCTGCTCGGCTGGCTGTCGCGCCACCCCGCGCTGCTCGCGAAGCTGCCGCTGCTTTCCGGCTGGGGCGCGGGCCGGCGCCTGCCCGTGCCGCAGGGGCACACCTTCCTCGGGCACTGGCAGAAAGTGCACGGCGCCCGCGACCCGGAGCAACGACTGTGAACAACGCGCGCGATGCGGCTTACGCGGCGTTGCGCGCGGGTGCGCCGCGCCCCGTGATAGCGGGCGACGCGGTCGAGGCCTTCGGCGCGCGTTTTGCCGCCCAGAACGGCAGCTGGGCGCGACTGGGCTCGCCCGCGGACATTCCCGCGTGGCTGCAGGCGCGCTTTGCGCCGCCGGAAGGCGGCCCGCTGGCCGTGGTGACATCCGCGGACGATCTGCTGGCCGCGCTGCCATGGGCCAGCGCACCGCGCCTGCGGTGCGCGCCCGCGCACACGCGAGCGCAGGCCTCGCTGGCCGTGACCACAGCCATGGCCGGCGTTGCCGAGACGGGCGCGCTGGCCCTGCATCCGCGCGCCGGCGCGCCGATGGCGCTGAACTTCCTGCCCGAGCGGCTGGTGGTCGTGGTGCGCGCGGCCGACATCGTGGCCACGCTGGACGACTTCTGGACCCTGGTGCGCGCACGCTTCGGCAGCCGCCTGCCGCGCGGACTGTGCCTCGCGGCCGGGCCCTCGACATCGGCCGACGTGGCCATGACGTTCGCGACCGGCGTGCACGGCCCCGTGGAGTTGCACGCGCTGGTTGTCTGAGGCCTCTCAGCCCAGGTGGTCCGCGATGCAGGCCTCGATGTCTTCCCGACCGCGCGTGCTCGCCATCGCGATGATCACCTGCCCCGGCGTGAGCACGTAGTCCTCTTCCGGATTGAAGGCCCACGCGCCTCCGTCGCGCACCGCGAGCAGCACGTATTCGCTGGCGCGGCGGCACACCGCGCCGAGCGCGGTCGGGCGGAACGTCTCCGGTATGTGCACCTCTTCCACGCGCAGGACGCGATCGGAGCGCAGCATTTCATCGAGGAACGTCACCGCATGCGGGCGCAGCATTGCCGAGGCGATGCGCATGCCGCCGGTGAAATCGGGCGAGATCACGTCGTCCGCCCCGCCCTTGCGCATCTTCGCGATATTGCGCACCTCGTGGGCGCGCGCCACCACGCGCACGGCCGGGTTCAGCTGCCTGGCGGTGAGCGTGATCATGAGGTTGCGCGAGTCATCACCGGTCACCGCGAACACGCCGGCGGCATCGCCGATATCCGCCGCCAGCAGCAGTTCGTCATCGGAGGCGTCGCCGTGCAGCCACAGCAGCCCCGGGAACCGTTCGCCATGCTCCGCGAATCGCTCCTCGGCCAGGTCGATCGCGACGAAGCGCCGCCCGGTCAGCTGCAGCTCATAGGCGGTATTGCGCCCGACACGGCCGAAACCGCACACGATGTAGTGGCCCCTGAGCTTGGCGATCTGCTTCTCCATGCGGCGTCTCCGGATCGTGTGGTCGAGATCCTTCTCGAGGAAGAACATCGAGAGGCTGGTGAACATGAAGGTCAACGCACCGAATCCCACGATCGAGATCACGCCGGCGAATATGCGGTCGCCCGCGCTCTCGAGCGGCACTGCCTCGGCGTAGCCCACCGTGGAGATCGTGATCAGCGCCATGTACAGCGCGCCCCAGAAGTCGGTCTGGCCGCTGGCCGCGCGGTAGAAGCCGAAAGTGCTGACGATGGTCACCAGAAGGAGCACGACGGCCGCCGCCATGATCCGCAGCGTGAGCCGTGGCAGCGCCGAATTCTTGAGACCCGGCGGTCGATGCCGCGGGACGCGGGGCTTCCTGCGCAATTGGGGCACTTGAGGAGCGGGACCTGGAATGACAGGGCTGTTGCGCGCCATGTTACGGACAATGCGGGCCGCGGCTCAAGCGGCGACGGACCGGCTCTTTTTCCCGAAATCCGCATTCGGCAGGGCCCGGACGCTGTGGTTAAATACGGCGCTTTCCGGAACCCGCTCCGCCGCCCTCGCACGGCCTTTCCGAGTGAAGCCATGACCAGCCAGTCGCAGCCCGCCGCAGCCCCCGATCTTCGCTCCCTCGAGCAGAATGATGCCTTCCTGCACCGCCACATCGGCCCGTCCGAGGCGCAGATCGCCGAGATGCTGGCCGTCGTGGGCGCCGACTCGCTCGACCACCTGACCGCGCAGACCGTGCCGGCGGCGATCCTCGCCCCCGCGCCGCTTAACCTGCCCGAGCCGCAGCCCGAGCACGTTGTGCTGGAACGCCTGGCAGGCATCGCGGCGAAGAACCGCGTGCTGCGCTCGCTGATCGGCTGCGGCTACCACGACACCATCACGCCAGCGGTGATCCTGCGCAACGTGCTGGAAAATCCCGGCTGGTACACCGCCTACACGCCCTACCAGCCCGAGATCTCGCAGGGCCGGCTGGAAGGGTTGCTGAACTTCCAGCAGATGGTCATCGACCTCACGGGGCTCGAACTCGCCAACGCCTCGCTGCTCGACGAGGGCACCGCGGCGGCCGAGGCCATGACGCTGTGCAAGCGCGTGGTGCGCAAGAACCGGTCGAACACCTTCTTCGTGGCGTCGGACTGCCACCCGCAGACCATCGCCGTGGTGCGCACGCGCGCCGAGCCGCTCGGCCTCGAGGTCATGGTGGGCGACCCTGACACCGATCTCGCGGGCGCCGACGTCTTCGGCGCCCTGTTCCAGTACCCGGGCACCGATGGCCGCGTGCGCGAGCTCACGGACCTGATCGCGCAGGTGCACGCCAAGGGCGCGCTGGCCGTGGTCGCGGCCGACCTGATGAGCCTGCTGCTGCTGAAGAGCCCGGGCGAGATGGGCGCCGACGTGGCGCTCGGCAACACGCAGCGCTTCGGCGTGCCGATGGGATTCGGCGGCCCGCACGCGGCCTACTTCGCCACGCGCGACGAGCACAAGCGCTCGATGCCCGGACGCATCATCGGCGTCTCGATCGATGCGCGCGGCAACCAGGCGCTGCGCATGGCGATGCAGACGCGCGAGCAGCACATCCGCCGCGAGAAGGCGACCAGCAACATCTGTACCTCGCAGGCGCTGCTGGCCCTGATGGCGGGGTTCTACGCGATCTACCACGGTCCCGATCGGCTGCGCACGATCGCGACGCGCATCCACCGCCTCGCCACGATACTCGCGCGCGGTCTCGAGGCCGGCGGTTTCAGCCTGTCGCACGCGCAATTCTTCGATACGCTCGCCGTGCAAGCCGGCAACCAGCAGGCAGCGATCATGCAGCGCGCGCTGGATGCCGGCATCAACCTGCGCGCGCTCGACGGCGGGCGCATCGGCCTGAGCCTGGACGAGCGCAGCACGCGCGCCGAGGTCGAAGCGCTGTGGCGCATCTTCTGCGAGTCCGGCGCGCCCGCCTTCGACGCGATCGAAGCCGCCTCCGCGCTGTCGCTGCCCGCGGTGCTGCTGCGCCAGGACGCCTACCTCGCGCACCCGATCTTCAACAGCTACCACAGCGAGACCGAGATGCTGCGCTACCTGCGCAAGCTCGAGAGCCGCGACATCGCGCTGAACCGCGCGATGATCCCGCTCGGCTCCTGCACCATGAAGCTGAACGCCACCACCGAGATGATCCCGATCACCTGGCCGGCCTTCGCCAACCTGCACCCCTTCGCGCCGCAGGACCAGGCCGCGGGCTACGCGGAACTGATGCAGGAACTGGGCGATGCGCTGATCGAGTGCACCGGCTACGACGTGCTGTCGTTCCAGCCGAACTCGGGCGCGCAGGGCGAGTACGCGGGACTGCTCGCGATCCGCCACTACCACCGCTCGCGCTGCGAGGCGCACCGCGACATCTGCCTGATCCCCAGTTCCGCGCACGGCACCAACCCCGCCAGCGCCGCGATGGCCGGCATGCGCGTGGTGATCGTGGAGTGCGACGCGCAGGGCAACGTCGATATCGACGACCTGCGCCTGAAGGTCGAGCGACACGGCGAGGAGCTCGCCGCGCTGATGGTCACCTACCCGTCCACGCACGGGGTGTTCGAGCAGAACATCGTCGAGATCTGCGCGCTGGTCCACGAGCACGGCGGCCAGGTGTACCTGGACGGCGCGAACATGAACGCGCTGGTCGGCATCGCGCGCCCTGGCAAGTTCGGCGCCGACGTCTCGCACCTGAACCTGCACAAGACCTTCTGCATCCCGCACGGCGGCGGCGGCCCCGGCATGGGCCCGATCGGGGTGCGCGCACACCTCGCGCCCTTCCTGCCGGGTCACGTCTGCACGCCGATCGCCGGCGTGCACGACGACTCGATGTCGGTGTCGGCAGCCCCCTTTGGCAGCGCGAGCATCCTGCCGATCTCCTGGGTCTACGCCACGCTGATGGGAGCCGCGGGGCTGCGCAAGGCCACGCAGGTCGCGATCCTCAGCGCGAACTACATCGCCACGCGCCTGGCGCACTGCTACCAGGTGCTGTACACCGGTGCCAATGGCCGCGTGGCACACGAGTGCATCATCGACCTGCGCCCGATCAAGGAGCGCAGCGGCATCAGCGAGGAAGACATCGCCAAGCGCCTGGTCGACTACGGCTTCCACGCACCCACGATGTCATTCCCGGTGCCCGGCACGCTGATGGTGGAGCCCACCGAGAGCGAGCCCAAGCGCGAGCTCGACCGCTTCTGCGACGCGATGATCAGCATCCACCGCGAAGTGATGGCGGTGGAGAATGGCCAGGCCGACGCGACCGACAACGTGCTGAAGAACGCCCCGCACACGCTGCGCGACATCACCGACGCCGAGTGGCAGCACCCCTACTCGCGCAGCGACGCGGCCTTCCCCGTCGCAAGCCTGCACGACGACAAGTACTGGGCGCCGGTCAACCGCATCGACAACGTCTACGGCGATCGCAACCTGTTCTGCTCGTGCCCCGCGGTGGAAAGCTACCGCGAACAGGGCTGAGTGGTGGAAACGCAAAGGAAACCGTCAATGTCCGACTCCGCCCTGACCCTGGGTACCCCCTTCGCCGCTGGCGCCACCCGCGTGCTGTTCTGCGGTGCCGGCGAGCTCGGCCGCGAGGTCGTCATCGAGCTCAAGCGACTCGGCTGCGAGGTGATCGCGGTGGACCGCTACGCCAACGCCCCCGGCATGCAGGTTGCCGACCGCAGCCACGTCATCGACATGCTGGATCCGGTGGCGCTGCGTCGCGTCATCCTCGAGGAAAAGCCCCACCTGGTGGTGCCGGAAATCGAGGCCATCGCCACCGACTCCCTGGTGCAGCTCGAGGCCGAGGGCCAGCGCGTGGTGCCCACGGCGCGTGCCGCGCGCCTGACCATGCACCGTGAGGGCATCCGTCGCCTGGCGGCCGAGGAACTGGGCCTGGCCACCTCCTCCTATCGCTTCGCCGACGACTACGCCAGCTTCGCGGCCGCCGTGCGCGAGGTCGGCTTTCCCTGCGTGGTGAAGCCGGTCATGTCCTCGTCCGGCAAGGGCCAGAGCGTGCTGCGCGCCGAGGCCGACGTGCAGTCGTCCTGGGACTATGCCCAGGCGGGCGGTCGCGCCGGCGCGGGGCGCGTCATCGTCGAGGGCTTCATCGATTTCGACTACGAGATCACGCTGCTCACCGTGCGTCATGCCGGTGGCACCAGCTTCTGCGATCCCATCGGCCACCTGCAGATCGACGGCGACTACCGCGAGTCCTGGCAGCCACAGCCCATGTCGGCCAAGGCGCTGGCGCAAGCACAGCACATCGCGGAAGGGATCACCACCGCGCTTGGCGGCTGGGGCATCTTCGGCGTGGAGCTCTTCGTGAAGGGCGATGAGGTCTGGTTCAGCGAGGTATCGCCGCGTCCGCACGACACCGGCCTCGTGACGCTGATCTCACAGCAACTTTCCGAGTTCGCGCTGCATGCCCGCGCCATCCTCGGCCTGCCCGTCCCCGCCATCCGCCAGCACGGGCCGGCCGCCTCCTGCGCCCTGCTGGTCAAGGGCGATTCCGCCGATATGCGCTTCGGCAACCTGGGTACGGCGCTGGCGCATCCCGACACCGACCTCAAGCTCTTCGGCAAGCCCGAGGTGCATGGTTCGCGCCGTCTCGGCGTCGGGCTGGCACTCGGGGCCAGCATCGACGAGGCACGCGCCAAGGCGCGCGACGTCGTCGCCGCCATCCGGGTCGAGCTGTAGAACTGTCAACGTCCCGCGTGACGCGCGAGCGCGTCAGCGGGAGCAGGAGGACCTGCAGAACCTGGGCAATTACTCCAGCGGCCTCGCCTATTGCAGCGGCAAGCTGGCCAATGTGCTGGACGCCCGCGCGGGCGTCCAGGCCCGGGCAAGCCCGGCCGCAACACCATTCAGCGCAGGCGGCTGCACGGCGCAATGGCGGAAATGGATTACTCCGACTGCATGCCCGTGATGAACCAGGGCGCATCGCCCCTGGTGAAGTCACGCTCCAGGTGCCACACGTCGACAATATCCTCTTCCACGCCTTCGGCGAGATCGCGGCAACGGCCGCTGAATCGGATGCTGACCTCGGCATTGCCGAACAGCTGATCGGCACGTACCAGCTCCGCGTTCAGGCTGAGCACCTCGGTCTGCGGCGCGACGGCAAGGCTGGCACGCTCGGCGCTCAACTCGGCGTACAGCTCGGGGGTCATGTACTCCCGGATCGTAGGCAGGTCGTTACGGTTCCAGGCATCCTGCAGGATACGGTAGTGCTCCGTGGCGCCCGCGATGAAGGCCGGGGCATCAAAGCCCGGCGGCAGGTTGAAGGGCACGGCGTGGCTGCCTGCCACCGGCGCGGCGACCGGCGCCTCGCGACGGGCACCGAATACCGGCTGGGACGCAGGCTGCGGCGGCATCTGCCGGCCCGCGCCGGCGTAAGCCGGCTGTGGCGCCGATGAGCGGCCCGCGGCGGGGCCCGGGCGCAGGCCGCGGATCACCTTGAAGATGATGAACGCCAGGGCGGCGATGATCAGGATGTCCATCAACTGCAGCCCTTCGAAAGCGCCACCGGCGAACAGGGCCGCAAACAGGCCGCCCACCAGCAGCCCGCCAAGCAGACCACCCATCAGCCCACCCTTCGCGGCACCCTGCTGCTGGGCCGGCTTGGCCGCATCGGCCTGTTGACGCTGGGCCGGGGCGTCGGCCGCGTTCCTGGCCGGGGCCGGCGCGCTCTGGTAGCTGCGACCGAAAGACTTGCCGCCGCCCATGCGCTTGGCGTGGGCCTCTTCCATGACCATGGTGAAGCTGAACAGAATGACAACGAGTGTCGACCACAACGCCTTCATGAATTACCTCGGTTGACGAATCGATGGCCCGGCGGCCGGTGCAATGCCGGCGGTGAGTCTGCGGCATCGCAGCCACAAGTCAAGACTGCAGCTGCTCCGGCACGCGGCTCCGGAGCTTGATTGACGTTTGCGCTTGCCCCAGCATGAGCCATCACGGACCAGACGGGAAAACAGTCATGCAGGTAGCAATCATCACGGGCGCGGGAAGCGGCATCGGCCTCGCAACAGCCAGGATGCTCCACGACATGGGCATGGCGATCGTTGGCATCGGGCGCGACCCGGAAAAACTCAAAGCACTGGAAGAATCGATCGGCGACCCCGGGCGGCTCGCGGCCTTGTCTGTCGATATCACCGCGAAAGACGCGCCGAAGCGTATCGTCGACCAGGCGCTGGAACGGTTCGGGCGCATCGACTTCCTCGTCAACAACGCCGGCATCGGCAGCCCCAAGCCGCTGCACGAGACCGACGACGACACGCTCGACTATTTCCTCGACATCATGCTGCGCGCGCCCTTTCGCCTGGCGCGCGAGGTGATCCCCCACATGCAATCCGGTTCGGGCGTGGTCAACGTGACGTCCACCTTCGCGATGATCGGTGGCAAGCGCGGCGGCGCCTATTCGGCGGCGAAGGGCGGGCTGAAATCGCTCACCGAGCACATGGCCTGCGAGTATGGCCCGATGGGCATCCGCTCCAATTGCGTGGCGCCGGGCGTCACCATGACGGACATGGTGCGCCATCGCTTCGAGGACGAGACGTTCAAGCGTGTCAATGTCGAAACCACGCCCTATCCGCGCCTTGCCGAGGCCGAGGACATCGCCAGCGTCATCGCCTTCCTGTGTTCGGCGGGGGGCGAAATGATAAACGGGCAGTCGATCGTCGTTGACGGGGGCTGGACCAGGACCAAGTACCTTTCGCCGCGCGCGCTGACGTCGCGATGGATTTCCTCCGGCGAAGCCTGACGGTAGCGCAAAGACAGCGCCCTCACGTCGCGGGCATCCCCCGCGACCGCCTGGACCGCCAGGCTCCCTGCTCGCTCAGGCGAACGGCTCCTCGCCCAACAGCGTGGTGCGGTGCATCAAGCGGCCACAATCCAGCGGATAGGGCTCCGCGCGGTGCAGCACGCCGGTGTTGTCCCAGATCAGCAGGTCTCCCGGCGTCCACTCGTGGCGATAGACGAACCTCGGCTGGGTGCTCCAGTCCAGCAGTTCCTGCAGCAGTTGCTGCCCCTCTTCCCTGTCCATGCCGTCGATATGGGAAGCAGAACAGCCGATGACCAGCGACTTGCGACCCGATTTGTGCGTCCAGACCAGCTTGTGGGCCTTGTCGGGCAAGCTGCGCCAATAGGCGAGGGTGTCCTGCGTGGGCTCGACGCCCGCCCTGCGCATAGACGTCTCGAAGCCGTGTACCACCCTGAGCCCGGCGATGCGATCCTTCGTCTCCTGCGCCAACTCTTCGTAAGCGGCATAGGAGTTGGCGAATTCGGTCTGGCCGCCGGTTTCGGACAGCGTGACACCCGTCAGCAGCGAAGCGAAGGGCGGCACATCATCGTGCGTGCCGTCGATGTGCCACAGGAACGATCCCTTCAGGTAATCCGCCCTTGCGTTGAGTTTCTTGTCGAGCGTGATCTTCAGCAGGCCCTGTTGACCTTCCTCGCGCAGGGAACCCATCAGTCGGGACAGGGCGAGCTGTTGCTCGGTGTGCAGCCCGAGCGCCCTGAATACCAGCACGCCGCGCTCGACCAGCAGCTGACGGACTTTCCCCGCGACCTCCGGGGTCAACAGGCTGTCGACATCGGTGCGAATCTCGGATCCAACACGATCATTGAGCGCGAGCGCTTCAAACTTCATGGCCGTTCTCTCCCTGGTTTGCGCTTTATGATACCGCTCAGTACTTTTGCGTCAAATCCGTCCACCACCCGGTGCGACCTCGCCGCGCGCCGCGGCGTCTCGCTCTGGCGCCGCTCATCGTCCCGGTGCCGATCGAGGCCATGGCGGCGCGAGCCTGATACGATGCGCCCGCACCGCCACCGCAAGGCAAATCATGGCCAGAAAATCCAGATCACGCGCCGCCAGGGTGGGATTGTCCGCCGAAGCGGATACCAGCGACGCATTCGAGCAGGGGCACATCCTGCTCGCCGATGGCGTCGAGGCTGACTATCCCGACGCAATGGCCTGTTTGCGCATCGCCGCGGAGCAGGGACATGCGCAGGCATGCAACGACCTGGCAACGATGCTGCGCGACGGCCTGGGGTGCGCTCCCGACATCGGGGAGGCGATCCACTGGTATCGGCTGAGCGCCGCGCAGGGCGAGCCCGCCGCGCAGTACAACCTCGGCCTCATTTACCTGCATGGCATCGGCGTCGAAGCCGACAAGGCCCTGGCGGCGGAGTACCTGCTGCAGGCAGCCAATGCCGGTGACGCGGCCGCGATGCGCGAGCTGGGGACCATGCTGAGGCTGGGCGACGGCATCGGCAAGGACATCGTCGTCGCTGCATGGCTGCACCTCGGCGCCGCGGAGGACGGCGATGTCGCTGCCATCGAAGAGCTCGCCGCTTACTTCCGCGAACTCGTCCCTCCCGCCCTGGGCGGCAATGTGCATGCCGCCAGGGCCTTGCATCGCGTCTACCGCGACGGACTCGGACATGAGGCCAACGCAGCGCTGGCCTGGGCGTGGATACGCCGGGCGCACGATATCTGCCTGCACGATTCCGGAGGACCGGCGGATGAAGACGCGAACGCCGTGCGGGAAGACTACGAGCAGGCGCTGCACGCGATCGGAGCCGCCGCCCGCAAGGAGGGGGACGCCTGCTTCGAGGAACTCGTCAGGGAGCGCGACTCCCTGCCACCCTCTCAGGCCGAACCCATGTAACGGCCACCGTTCGTGCTGATCGTCTGGCCGGTGATGTAGCCGGCTTCCTCCGACGCAAGGAAGGCGCAGGCCGCGGCAATGTCCTCGGGCTTGCCGACGCGCTTCATCGGCATGGAGGCCGCGTAGGCATCGACGTCGACCGGGGAGGCGCGCAGCATCGGCGTATCGATGAAGCCCGGTGGCACCATGTTCACGGTGATGCCGGTGGGTGCGTATTCCAGTGCCAGCGCCTTCGTCATGCCGAGCAGACCGCCCTTGGACGACACGTAGTGCGTCTGGCCGACCGAGCCCGACTGGGTCGAGGACGAGGTGATATTGATGATGCGGCCCCACTTCGCCGCCACCATGTCGGGCATGATCTCCCGAATGACGAGGAACGGGCCCTTGAGGTTGATGCGGATCACCTTGTCGAAGAGCTCCTCGCCGATGTCCATGAACGGCGTGAACGGAGCAATGCCCGCATTGTTGACGAGGATGGTGATCGCGCCGAGCTCGGCGCGGGTCCGCTGCGCCGCCGCCGTGATCGCCGCCTTGTCGGAGCAATCGGCGCCGATGGCAATGGCCTTGCCGCCGGCGTCCGTGATCATCCTGGCCGTTTCGGCGGCGCCTTCGGCATTGATGTCCCAGACCGCGATGGCCGCTTCATCGCGCGCCAGCCGCACGGCGATGGCCCGGCCGATACCCGAACCGGCACCGGTGACGACGGCAACCTTGCCCTTGCTCGAAATCCACATACTCCGAATCCTCGCCTTGGGAGCGGTTTTGTTTCGCCTTGAAGCCGCTCGATCAGGCCAGTGCTTCCTCCGCCTCGATCGTGGTGCGGTGCATCAGGCGACCTTCCTCCACCGGGTAGGGATCGACGCGATGCATGGTGCCGGTGTTGTCCCAGATCAGCAGATCGCCGGGCTGCCAGTCATGACGATAGACGAACTGCGGCTGCGTCGACCATTCGCGCAGCTTCGTCAGCAACGCGCGCCCCTGGGCCATGTCCATGCCCTCGACATACTCGGCGGTGGAGCCGAGCACCAGCGACTTGCGACCCGACCTGTGCTTCCAGACCAGCGGATGCACCTTTGGCGTGCGCGTCTGCCAGAAGGCGAGCTCGAACGAACTGGGCTCCGGGTTCACCCAGCGCTGCACGAACTCGAAGCTGTGCACCACCCGCAACTGGTCATAGACCTGCTTTTCCTCCTCGGGGAGGTCGTCATAAGCGGCATAGGTATTCGCGAAATAGGTGCTGCCGCCGGTCCTGGACAATGTCCTGGCATTGAGCGTGGCCGCGAAGTTGGGAACGTCGTCGGTGGCTCCGTCGATATGCCAGTAGAAGGAGCCCTTGAGGTATTCCGCGCCGGGACTCTCCTTCGGATCGATGCTGATCTTGAAGATGCCGCCCTCGCCCTGGGGCTGAACCTTGCCCAGCGTGTGCGAAAAAGCCAGCTGCTGGTCCTTGTCGAGATGCAGGCCGCGCAGGACCAGGACCCCGCGCTGCTGCAGCAGCTCGCGGATCTGCGCGGCATGCCGGCCGCTCACCAGGGTTTCGATATCGGTGCGGATCTCCGTGCCGATGCGCGGGGTCAGTTCAACAGTCGTCAATGCCATGGGTCTCTCCGGCTGGATGGCGCCAGCCGCGATTATAATTTATGAACAACAATGTTGACCATGGATTTGATCGCCGCGACCCCGGCGCGCGGTGATTCAGTTCTGCCCGGGTATCCAGCTCGTTCCCGCCAGCGGCACGCGGGCCATGGCAGCTGCCTCAACGGTCAGCGCCACCAGGTCCTCGGGCTCGAGGTGGTGCACGTCCTGCTTGCCGCAGGCACGGGCCAGGGTGGTCAGTTCCATGATCAGGGTCTTGAGGTAGTTCCTGACGTGCTTCGCGCCCCACTCGGGCTCCAGGCGCTGCTCTAGCACCGTGTCCTGCGTGGTCACTCCCACCGGGCACTTGCCGGTGTGGCAGTGATGGCAGAATCCGGGCGCGGTACCGAGCGCCGCGTAGCCGGCCTCGGCGCTGTGGATCTGCCCGCCCTGCTGGTAAGTGTCGCGGTTGCAGCCGAGCGCCATCAGCACGCCCTGGCCGATGGCCACCGCGTCGGCGCCCAGCGCCAGCGCCTTGGCCACGTCCGCCCCGGTGCGGATGCCGCCCGAGACGATCAGCTGCACGGTGCCCTTCATGTCGAGATCCTCCAGCGCCGCGACCGCCTGGCGCACCGCCGCCAGCGTCGGGATGCCGGCGTGCTCGATGAAGCAGGTCTGCGTGGCGGCAGTGCCGCCCTGCATGCCGTCGACCACCACCACGTCGGCGCCGGCATGCACCGCCAGTTTCACGTCGTTGAACACGCGGGTCGCACCGACCTTGACGTAAATGGGCTTTTCCCAATCGGTGATTTCGCGCAGCTCCTGGATCTTGATGGCCAGGTCGTCCGGGCCGGTCCAGTCCGGGTGCCGGCTCGCGGAGCGCTGGTCCACGCCCTCGGGCAGGGTGCGCATTTTCGCCACGCGCGGGTTGACCTTCTGGCCCAGCAGCATGCCGCCGCCGCCGGGCTTGGCGCCCTGCCCCAGCACCACCTCGATGGCGTCGGCGCGGCGCACATCATCCGGATCGAAACCGTAGCGCGAGGGCAGGCACTGGTAGACCAGGGTCTTCGAGGACTGGCGCTCCTCGGGCGTCATGCCGCCGTCGCCGGTGGTGGTGGTGGTACCCATGGCGGTGGCGGCCTTGCCCAGCGCTTCCTTCACGTTCGCCGACAGCGCGCCGAAACTCATGCCGGCAATCGTGACCGGGGTTTCCAGCACGACGGGCTTCTTCGCGAAGCGGGTGCCCAGCACCGTTCGGGTCGAGCACTTCTCGCGGTAACCCTCCAGCGGGTAGCGCGAAAGCGAGGCGGTCAGGAACACCAGGTCATCGAAGTGCGGCAGCTTGCGCTTGGCGCCCAGGCCGCGGATTTCGTAGAGACCGGTGGCCGAGGCACGGTGGATGTAGTCCAGCGTGCTCCTGTCGTAGCTCGCGGACTCCTCGGTCTGCAGGCGCCTGGTGATGTGTGCGGGTTGTTCGGGATGGGACATCTCAATACTCCTGATCGGCGTCGGCGTTCCAGTGGTAGAGCGTTCGGGCGGATGCCACGCGCTTGAATGATGCGGGATCGTGTCGCAGGCCAGCGGCGCCGAGCAGTTCGCCGAGCGTTGCGATGTCGCTGGCGGTGAGCGGCTCGATCCGGGCATCGGCCCCGAGTGACTTGATGGCGCCGCGCACGTAGATGACGGCCTCGTAGAGCGAGTCGCCGAGCGCATCGCCGGCATCACCGCAGATCACCATGCGCCCGGCCTGGGCCATGAAACCGGAGAAACTGCCCACTGATCCGCCGACCACGATATCGCCGCCCTTGAGCGAGATGCCGCAGCGCAGGCCGGCGTCGCCTTCGATGATCAGCAGGCCGCCATGGGCCGAGGCGCCGGCACCATTGGAGGCAAAGCCCTTCACGCGCACGGTGCCGCTCATCATGTTCTCGGCGACACCCGTGGAGGCGCTGCCCTCGATGGTGACCTCGGCAAACTTGTTCATGCCGGCGGCGTAGTAGCCCGCATGCCCGTCGATGGTCACTTTCACGGGGGCATTGATGCCCACGGCGATGTTGTGGGCGCCATCGGGATTGATCACCCGCACATGCTTGCCCGCGAGGGTCCCGGGCGGGCCATGCAGGAACTGGTTCAGGGCGCGCACCGGCTGCTCGCCCAGGTCGAAGCTCAGATCTTCCATACGTACATCTCCTCGGGCGCGGGCTCGAATACCCTGGCGTGCTTGACGTCGGGCAGATGGGCCAGCGAGCGGAATTCGCTGGCGATGGCGACATAGTCGTCGGTTTCGGCTACCACCGCGGGCTTGCACGCGAAAGGGTCGCGGATGAGCGCGAGCTCCGTGGCCGTGCCCATCAGGAAAGTGTAGAAACCGTCGAGCGCCTCGAAGCCCTTCTGCAGCGCGGCATGCAGCGTGTCGCCTTCGCGCAATCGCCATTCGAGGAAGCGGCACGCGGCCTCGGTGTCGTTGTCGGTCTCGAAGCGGATGCCGCGCGGCTCGAGCATGCGGCGTACGCCGTTGGGGTTGGACAGCGAACCGTTGTGCACCAGGCAGAAATCTTCGCCCGCGGTGAACGGGTGCGCACGGTCGGGCGTCACGGCCGACTCGGTGGCCATGCGCGTGTGGCCGACCAGGTGGCTGCCCGCGAGATGCGCGAAATCGTAGCGCTCGGCCACCTGGGCCGGCGTGCCGATATCCTTGTACAACTCGATGCTGCGCCCGGTCGACAGCAGGTGCAGCTTCGCATCGTATGCCTTGACGAAGGCCTTTACCGGGTCGGCCGGGCCCTCGAAGCGCAGCACCGCGTGGTTGCCCTTGATCGCGGGCGTGGCATGCACCTTGAGCGCCGCGTTGATGGCATCCACCAGCCCCACCCAGTCGTAGGCCGCGCCGTCATCGGTCAGTCCCGAATACAGGCTGATCTTGCGCTGCTGCCCGGGCAAGGGGGGACCGAATACGGCCATGCCCGCCGAGTCCGGGCCGCGTTCGGTCATGCCGATCAGCATCGGCACCATGAACTCGCCCAAGCGCTCGTGCAGCGCCGGTTTTTTCAACAAGAGTCCGACAATTCCACACATGATTGCTCCGTCCTTTCAGAAAAACTCGAGGTACTGCCTGATTTCCCAGTCCGAGACGAAGCGCATGTACTCGATCCATTCCATGCGCTTGTACTTCAGGAACTCGCCGGCCACCGGGCCCAGGGCCTCGCAGATCAGGCTGTCGGCTTCGAGCGCATCGAGCGCGGCGTCGAGGTTCTGCGGCAACAGCCCGATGCCGGCTTCCTGCAACTGCGCTTCGCTCCACTCGTACAGGTTGACGTTGCGCGGTGCGCCCGGGTCCATCCGGTTCTCGATGCCGTCCAGGCCCGCCGCGATGACGGCGGCCGTGGCCAGGTAGGGGTTGCAGGCACCGTCGCCCAGGCGCAGCTCCAGCCGACCCTTGGGGATGCGCACCATGGTCGAGCGGTTGTTGTCGCCGTAGCTGATGTAGGCAGGCGCCCAGGTGGCGCCGGTCAGCGAGCGGCCCACCACCAGGCGCTTGTAGGAGTTCACGGTGGGCGCGCACAGCGCGGTCAACGCCGGCGCGTGCGCGAGCAGGCCGCCCAGGAAGTGGTAGGCCATCTCGGAGAGTTCCAGGCCTTGCGGATC
>JAKJFB010000139.1:3851-7337 GCA_022705125.1 Pseudomonadota bacterium | reverse complement strand
TCAACCAGATTCGTCGCAACGGTACGGAAGCGCAGCGCCAGAAATACCTGCCCAAGCTGATTTCCGGCGAGCACGTCGGCGCGCTGGCCATGTCCGAGCCGAACGCCGGTTCCGACGTCGTCTCGATGAAGCTGCGGGCCGACAAGAAGGGCGACCGTTACGTCCTCAACGGCAACAAGATGTGGATCACCAACGGTCCGATCGCCGAAACGCTCGTGGTTTACGCCAAGACCGACCCGGCGGCGGGCGCCAAGGGCGTGAGCCTGTTCCTGGTCGATACCAGTACGCCCGGCTTCAAGCGCGGCCAGAACCTCGACAAGATCGGCCAACACGCGGGCGACACCTCCGAGCTGTTCTTCAACGACCTGCGCGTGCCGGCCGACGCGCTGCTCGGCACCGCCGCGATCGGGCTCGCCGCGCTGGCGAGCGTGATCGAGCGCGCCACGCTCTGCGTCTGCGCCGAGGCGGTGGGCGCGATGGACGCCCTGCTGGGCAAGACCGTGGAGTACACGAAGACGCGCAGGCAATTCGGCGTGGCGATCGCCTCCTTCCAGGCGCTTCAGCACCGCATGGCGGAGATGTTCATCGAGCTGGAGCAATCGCGCTCGATCCTGATGATGGCGCTGATGGCGGCCGAGGCCGGCGAGGCGCTCACGCGCCCGGTGTCGGCGGCGAAGAGCCGCATCGGTCGCGCGATGCGCCGCGTCGGGCAGGAAGCGATCCAGCTGCACGGCGGCATCGGCGTCACCGACGAGCTCGATGTCGGCCACTACTTCAAGCGCCTCACGGCGATCGAGACCCTGTTCGGCAACACCGCCTTTCACCTGCAACGTTTTGGAGCATCTCATGACCGATAAGCACAACACCCTGACCCGCCGCGACTTCGTGCAGGGCGCCGCGACGCTGGCAGCAGGCGCCGCGCTGTTCCCGCCCGGGGCCTCCGCCGCCGGCACCTCGAAGATGGCGATCCGCGACTACGTGGCGCACGACGCCATGGGTCTCGCGGCGCTGGTCAAACGCGGCGAGGTCTCGGCCGCCGAGCTGCTCGAGCTCGCGATCGCGCGCACCGAGGCGGTGAACGGCAGCATCACCGCGGTCTGCCTGAAGCATTACGACGAGGCGCGTGCGGCGCTGAAGTCCATCGACCCCAACGCGCCGCTCGCCGGCGTGCCATTCCTGCTGAAGGACCTCGGGGTGTATCTGAAGGGCACCATCACCAGCAACGGTTCGCGCTTCTTCGCCGATCGCGTCGCCACCCAGACCAGCACCGTGGTACAGCGTTACCAGGCCGCGGGCCTGAACATCTTCGGCAAGTCGGCTTCGCCGGAGTTCGGCCAGATTCCCAACACCGTCTCGACGCTGTGGGGCAAGACGCGCAACCCGTGGAACCTCGAGTACTCCGCCGGCGGCAGCTCGGGTGGCGCGGCCGCCGCGGTGGCCGCGGGCATACTGCCGGCGGCGCACGCCACCGACGGCGGCGGCTCGATCCGCTTCCCCGCCGCGATGTGCGGACTCGTCGGCCTGAAGCCCACGCGCGCGCGCACGCCGCTCGGCCCGGACAAGAGCGAAGGCTGGTCGGGGCTCTCGAGCGGTCACGTGGTCTCGCGCACGGTGCGCGACACCGCGCTGCTGCTCGACCTGACGCAGGGTCCCGAGCCGGGTGCGGCCTACTGGCCACCCGCGCCCGCCGACAGCTACATGAACGAACTGGCGCGCGAGCCCGGCAAGCTGCGCATCGCGCTGATCACGCGCGCGCCGACGGGTGCGGCCGTGCACCAGGACAACCTCGATGCGATCGCGAAGGCCGCCGATCTCTGCCGCTCCCTCGGCCACGAGGTACGCGAAGCCGAGCTGCCGGAACCCTTCTCCAAGCTGATGGAGAGCTTCGGCTTCCTCAGCATGGTGGGGGTGTCCGCACAGATCCGCGAACGGGCACGCGAGCTCGGCCGCGAACCCGGTCCGGACGACCTGGAACCCGTGGTGCTGGGCTATTACCGGCAGGCGCCGTCGATCAGCGCGCTCGACTACGAGGCCGCGCGCCAGTCCGTGCAGCGCCTGGGCTTCACGATGAACACCTTCATGCAGGACATCGACGTGCTGCTGATGCCCATGGCGCCGCGCGCGCCGTGGAAGGTCGACGACGTCACGCTGGTGATGCCGACCGAGGAGTTCTACAAGAAGGCGGTGGGCTACAGCGACTTCAGCGCGATCTTCAACGCCACCGGCCAGCCCGCGATGACGCTGCCGCTGCACGAGAACGCGGCGGGCATTCCGGTGGGCACGCATTTCGCGGCGCGCTACGGCGACGAGAAGACGCTGATCCGCCTGGCCGCGCAGATCGAGCGCGCCGCACCGTGGGACAAGCGTGTGAGTCCCATGCTCGCGCAAGCGATGAAGGCGTGATCGCCGGCATCAGCGCGGCCTACGCACTGCTGGCGGCCGTCTACCTGCTGTTGTTCGGCTACAACGACAGCTGGGCCGGCGCCATCGTGAAGATGCTGCCGATCCTGCTGCTCGCCGCGGCGAGCGCGCGGCTCATGCGCGGCACCTGGCGGCGCTGGATGGTGGTCGCGCTGCTTTTCTCGGCGCTCGGCGACTGGCTGCTGGGCATGAACGGCGTGGTGGGCAACCTGTTCGCGGCGGGCCTCGGCAGCTTCCTCGTCGCGCAGCTCGCCTATGCGCAGCTGTTCTGGCGCCAACGCGCGCCAGATCGCCGCCGGCGCTGGCTGGCGGCCTGTTACCTGCCGGTGGCCGCGGGGCTGGCGTGGCTGGTGCTGCCCGTCGCCGGCGAGATGGCCGTGCCGGTCGCGCTCTACATGCTCGCGATCACCGCAATGGTCACGGGCGCGGCCCTCGCCAACCGTCCATTGCTGCTGCTCGCCGGTGCGCTGGCGTTCGCCTTCTCCGACGCCACGATCGCGATCAACAAGTTCGTCAGCCCGGTGCCGCAGGCCGGGCTCGTGATCATGCTCAGCTATTACCTGGCGCAGTGGCTGCTCTGGCGCGGCGCGCTGCGCGAACCGAAGGAGATTTCCGCGTGAACCACACCGACGCCGGCGCCGCGCTGGCCTTTGCCGAGGAGCTGGTGCAGGAGGCCGGGCGCATCGCGCTGCGCCATTTCCGCCAGCCGCTGGACGTGGCGAACAAGCTCGCCGACGGCCGCTTCGATCCGGTCACGATCGCCGACCGCGAGGTCGAATCCTTCCTGCTCGAGCGCATCCGCGCGCGCTACCCCGACCACGGCATCGTCGGCGAGGAGCACGGCGCCGTGGCAGGCGACTCGCGCTACAGCTGGATCATCGATCCCATCGACGGCACGCGCGCCTTCATCAAGAAGAAGCCCGACTTCGTCACCGCGCTCGCCATCGTCGAGGACGGTCGCGCGGTCGTCGGCGTGGTCTACAATCCGATCACGGAAGAGCTCTACGAGGCCGTCGACGGCCACGGCGCCACCCTCAACGGCGCAGCGCTGCGCGTCAGCGAAAC
>JAKJFB010000139.1:322-3841 GCA_022705125.1 Pseudomonadota bacterium | reverse complement strand
CCAGCCCTATCTCGAGGAAACCTTCACGGGCTCGCCGGCCGGGGGGTGGCTGTCGCGCCGTGGCGAGCGCCGCCGCCTGCAGACGCGAGCCAGCGCGCGCCTCGTCGACGCGATCCTCTACTGCACGCATCCCACGATCTTCCCGAGCGCCGGGGAGCTCGCCGCCTTCGAGCACGTCGCGGCGCACACGCGCCTGATGCGCTACGGCGGCGACTGCTATTCCTACTGCCTGCTGGCGCTCGGGCACATCGACCTCGTGATCGAGGGCGGCCTGCAAGCCTACGACATCCAGCCGCTGATCCCGATCATCGAGGCCGCCGGCGGGGTGGTCAGCGGTCGCCACGGCGAAGATGCATCGGGCGGCGGCTTCGTGGTCGCGGCGGCGAACCGGGCGTTGCATGCAGAAGCACTCGGGATTTTGAGATCCGCCGAGAACAAGGATTGATTTGCATGGCCATACCAGACTATCAATCGTGCATGCTTCCGCTTCTCGAGTTCGCCAGCGACCAACAGGACCACAAGGTCAGCGAAGCAGTAGAGGCACTTTCGGATCTATTTGGCTTGACGCCTTCTGAGCGGACCGCTCTTCTCCCGAGCGGTGCTCAGAAAATATTCCACAATCGCATCGGTTGGGCACGGTCTTACATGAAAAAGGCAGGCCTCCTCGACTCGCCGAAGCGTGGACTGTTTCGAATTACCGAACGCGGGTTAAACGTAATTGCGCAGAAGCCCAGTCGAATCGACGTCAAATTTCTGGGTCAGTTTCCGGAGTTCGTGGCATTCAGGGAATCCGGGAAGAATGACGGGAGCTATTCATCCCCAAACAACGCCAGTCCGGCAGAAATTACACCAGAGGAAACCCTGGAGCTCGCCTATCAGGATTTGCGGAAGGAGATCGCACAGGAAGTGCTTTCCAGGATCATTTCCTGCTCCCCGACATTTTTCGAGAACCTCGTAGTCGAATTGTTGGTGAAAATGGGTTACGGCGGCTCGCGGGCCGACGCGGGCGAACGGATTGGCCAAAGCGGTGACGGGGGTATCGATGGCATCATCAAGGAAGACAAACTCGGACTGGACGTGATCTACATTCAGGCAAAGCGCTGGCAAGGAAACGTCGGCCGCCCCGAGATACAGAAATTTGTTGGCGCGTTGCAAGGACAGCGGGCGCGAAAGGGTGTTTTCATAACTGCGTCGTCCTTCACCTCGGATGCCATCGATTACGTTGGCAAGATCGATACGAAGGTGGTTCTGATCGATGGGAATATGCTTTCGAGCCTGATGATAGATTTCGATGTCGGTGTATCCGCCTCGGCGACATATGTCATCAAGAAAATTGACTCGGACTATTTCGAGGAACTATAGCGCTGATCCAACCTTGCTCCCGTTCCACCGAAGCGCCGACGTTTCCGCGGAAACGTCGGCGCCTTTCCCCACGACCCCGGACTTCAATGGGCACGGCGCAAGCGGGAAATGTGCTGCTAGGCCACGCACTGCATCTTGTTGACAAAATCACGCCCGGACGTCGGCGGCGGCAACGGCTTTCCCTCCCGCCTGTACAGGAGAATCGCCTCGTCGACGATCAGGCAAAGCTCGGCAAAAACCGCCATTTCATCATCACCGTGACAGCCTCCAAACACGAGTCCGGGCGCGCTGCCGACAAAGCATTGGTCCTCTTCGGACCACTCCACGACCTTTACGTACCGGGCTGCGTCCTTCATCGCTCGATCTCCTCGATAGCTGCGCGCACGGCGCGTACCTGGTACTGCCTCGCATCGTCGCCCGGGTTGCCGGACAAGGTCACCGGGCGGGAAGCATCCGGATGCACGAAGTTACGGTGGCTACCCTTTCCGCCCCGGTCCGCAAAGCCGGCACGCTGCAACTGCAGGATGAGTTCACGAATTTTCGGTGGCATGCTCTGTCTCCGTGTAGAGCGCGGTCGGAGTCCTTCCCTGCCAGCGCGACCGAATATATAGCGGGCGATCGAACAAGTCCACGCGACGTTTCCGCGGAAACGTCCTCACAGAAAGTGCTCAGGCGCCACGCACCGGGGCTTGAGTTCCGCCCCCCGCCTCTCCTATGATCGAGCCGGCTCTGTAGCTCTGATTCGTCCTGCGCCAGCGCAAGGAGGATTCCATGCCCGGCATGCAGCAGCTCCCGCCCCTGCTCGGCGCCCTCGGCCTTGCCTGTGCCCTGATCATCTACCTGTTGCTCACACGCCGTCCCGAAGGCGAGGGCAAGGTGCGCAAGATAGCCGCGGCGATCCATCTCGGCGCCATGGTGTTCCTGCAGCGCGAGTACAAAACGCTGGCGCTGTTCGCCGCGGTACTGATCGCGCTGCTGTGGTACTTCCTCGGCGCCAATACCGCGCTCGCGTTCCTCTGTGGCGCCGCCTGCTCGGCGCTAGCGGGATGGCTCGGGATGTACGCCGCGACCCGGGCGAACGTGCGCACCACCACGGCCGCGCACACGCAGGGTGCGGCGGCCGCCCTGTCGGTGGCCTTCTACGGCGGATCGGTCATGGGGCTCTGCGTCGCCTCGCTGGGGCTGCTCGGCCTCGGTTCGCTGTACCTGGTGTTCGGCGGCGACCCGCACACGGCGCATGCGATCCACGGCTTCGGCATGGGAGCGTCTACCGTCGCGCTGTTCTCGCGCGTCGGCGGCGGCATCTACACCAAGAGCGCCGACGTCGGCTCGGACCTCGTGGGCAAGCTGGAAGCGGGCATCCCGGAGGATGACCCGCGCAATCCCGGCGTTATCGCGGACAACGTCGGCGACAACGTCGGCGACGTGGCCGGCATGGGCTCGGACATCTTCGAGTCCTACTGCGGCGCCATGATCGCCACGATCGCGATCGCATCGACCATGGCCTTCGGGCAACTCGGCATGCTGGCGCCGCAACTGGACGAGGCGCCCGCGCGCGCGGCGCTGATGTTCCTGCCGCTCGCGCTCGCGTCCACCGGCTTGCTGGCCTCCGTCACCGGCATCGTGGTGGTGCGGTTCCTGTGCGCGCAGCGGCCCGCGCTGGCGCTGCGCAGCGGCACCATAGCCGCACCGCTGCTGTTCATCGTCGCGGCGTGGTTCCTGATCCGCGCGCTCGGCATCGACGCCGCGGTGTGGTGGTCGGTGATCTGCGGCGCCGCCGGCGGCATCGTGATCGGGCTGGTCACCGAGTGGTACACCTCGTCCACGCCCGTGCTGCGCATCGCCGCGGCCGGGCAGACCGGGCCGGCGACGGTGCTGATCACCGGGCTTGCGGTCGGCATGCAGTCGGTGACCGTGCCGATGCTCGCGATCTGCGCGATCATTTATGTGTCGACCGGGTTCGCGGATCTCTACGGGGTCGGGATCGCCGCGGTCGGCATGCTGGCGACGGTGGGTATCACGATGGCGATAGACGCCTTCGGGCCGGTGACCGACAATGCCGGCGGCATCGCCGAGATGGCGGACCTGCCGGCCGAGGTGCGCTCGACCACTGACGCGCTCGACGCGGTCGGCAACACGACGAAGGCCGTCACCAAG
>JAKJFB010000139.1:0-312 GCA_022705125.1 Pseudomonadota bacterium | reverse complement strand
GGCCCCGAGACGCGCGAAATCACCGATTCGCTGGACGCGCTGGGCAATACCACCGCCGCGATAGGTAAGGGCTTCGCGATCGGTGCCGCGGCACTGGCGGCACTTGCGATCATCGCGGCCTACGTCGAGACCGTCGACGCGCACTGGGCCGCGACGGGACAGGGCACGATCGACCTGTCGCTGAACAACCCGCACGTGCTGGTCGGGCTGTTCATCGGCGGCATCGTCCCCTTCCTGATCGCCTCGATGGCGATGACCGCGGTCGGTGATGCCGCCATGGAGATGATCGTCGAGATCCGGCGCCAGTTCCGC
>JAKJFB010000138.1 GCA_022705125.1 Pseudomonadota bacterium | reverse complement strand
GATCGCCGGCGCCACGCGAGAACAGGCGCTCAAGCATCCCAACTGGTCGATGGGCCAGAAGATCACCATCGATTCGGCCTCGATGATGAACAAGGGGCTGGAGCTGATCGAGGCCTGCTGGCTGTTCGGCATGCCGAGTTCGCATATCGAGGTGCTGATCCACCCGCAGAGCGTGGTGCATTCGCTGGTCGAGTTCGTCGACGGCTCGGTGCTGGCGCAGCTGGGCAATCCCGACATGCGGGTGCCGATCGCCTGCGGCCTGTCATGGCCGGAGCGCATCGAGTCGGGCGCGGGCACGCTCGACCTGGTTGCCGGCGCGTCACTGGTCTTCGAGGCGCCGGATCTCGCGCGTTTTCCCTGCCTTTCGATCGCGATGGATGCCGCGCGCGCGGGGGGGCGCGCGGCGGTGGTGCTCAATGCCGCCAACGAGATCGCGGTGCAGGCCTTTCTCGAGGAGCGCATCGGCTTTACCCGCATCGCGCCGACAATTGCCCGGGTGCTCGATGCGCTCGGCTGCGCAGAACCGGAATCGCTGGAACATGTCCAAGCAATAGACCTCGAGGCGCGTGCCGTCGCGCAGCGCCTGCTGAAGAACGTCTGAGGAGGGAGGAGACATGGATCTGCTGTATACGGTGCTGATCACCCTGGTGACCTTGGGAATCCTGGTGGCGGTGCACGAGTTCGGCCATTTCTGGGTCGCGCGGCGTTGCGGTGTGAAGGTGCTTCGCTTCTCGATCGGCTTCGGCAAGGCGCTGTGGCGGCGCACCGCCCGCGACGGCACCGAGTACGTGATCGCCGCGGTGCCGCTGGGCGGCTACGTGAAGATGCTGGACGAACGCGAGGGTCCGGTCGCGCAGGAGGAACTGGCGTTCAGCTTCAATCGCAAGCCGGTGTCGGCGCGCATGGCGATCGTCGCGGCCGGTCCGGCGGCGAATTTCGTGCTCGCGATCGTCGCGTTCTACGTGCTCTACATGATCGGCGTTCCCGGCCTGGCCCCGGTGATCGGCGATATCGCGCCGGGTTCGGTCGCCGAAGCCGCGGGGCTCGAGCGCGGGCAGGAGATCATCGCGGTCGATGGCGAGCCCACCCCGACGCGCCAGGCGGTCGCGATGCAGCTGCTGAAGCGGCTCGGCGAGAGCGGCGAGATCCGCTTCTCGGTGCGCTATCCGCAGACGCAAGCCGGACTCACCTACGAGTCCTCGGCCCGGATCGAGGACTGGCTCATGGGCGAGGACGAGCCCGACCTGCTCGGCGGCCTGGGGATGTCCTACCTGATACCCGAGGTGCCGGCGCGTGTCGCCGAGGTCGTTGCCGGCAGTCCCGCGGAACGCGCCGGCATGCGTGCGGGCGACCTGATCGTCGCGGTGGACGGCGAGGCCGTGGCGTCCTGGGAGGCGTGGGTCGGCGTGGTGCGCGCGAATCCCGGCACCGCGCTCGCGGTAGAGGTCGAGCGCGAGCAGGCACGCGTGATGCTGCGCGTCACGCCCGCCAGCGTGCAGCAGAAGGACGGCAGCCGTACGGGGCAGGTCGGCGTCAGCGTCGCCGAGCCGCAATGGCCGCCCGGGATGCTGCGCGTGGACCGTTACGGGCCGCTCGCGGCGTGGCGCCCGGCGCTGGCGCAGACGTGGTCGCTGGCCGTCTTCACCGTCGATTCCGTGAAGAAGATGTTCGAGGGCCTGATTTCGCCGAAAAACTTGAGCGGCCCCATCACGATTGCTAAAGTGGCGACCGATTCGGCGCGCTCGGGACTGGAGAGCTACATCAGCTTCCTGGCCCTGCTGAGCATCAGCCTCGGCGTGCTGAACCTGTTCCCCATTCCCGTGCTCGACGGCGGTCATCTGGTGTATTACCTCATCGAGATGATCAAGGGCAGCCCGGTGTCGGAGCGGGCGCAGATGCTGGGCTACCAGGTCGGTCTCGTGATCCTGGTAGGCGTGATGCTCCTGGCGTTCTACAACGACATCAACCGGCTGGCCGCCAACTGATCGCGGCCCCGGTCCAAATCCCAGCAATAGGAACTTCCAGAACTCCCCATGAAGCGCTTCCTGATCCTGCTTCCCCTGTTGCTGGGGCTCGCCCGGGCCGTGTTCGCCGAGAGCTTCGTCGTCACCGACATCCGCATCGAGGGCCTGCAGAGGATCTCGCCCGGCAGCGTGTTCAACGACATCCCGATCAAGGTGAACGACCGCATCGACCAGGCCGCGATCGCGCAGACCTCGCGCGCGCTGTTCAAGTCCGGCAACTTCGACGACGTGCAGATCGGCCGCGACGGCGACGTGCTGGTGATCACGCTGGTGGAGCGCCCGTCGATCAGCGAGATCAACATCGACGGCAACAAGGCGATCAAGACCGAGGACCTGCTCGAGGGGCTGAAGGGCTCCGGGCTCGCGGTGGGACAGGTGTTCCAGCGCGCCACGCTGGAGCAGATGCGCGTCGAGCTGCAGCGCCAGTACGTGAGCCAGGGCCGCTATGACGCCACGATCGAGACCGAGGTGGCCGAGCAGGCGCGCAACCGCGTCGCGGTCAACATCGACATCAACGAAGGCAGCGTCGCCAGGATCAAGCACATCAATATCGTCGGCAACACGGTGTACGGCGATCGCGACCTGGTGGATCTTTTCGAGCTGAAGACCACCGGCTGGTTCTCGTGGCTCAGCGGCAACGACAAGTACTCGCGCGAGAAGCTCAACGGCGGCCTGGAGAGCCTCAGCTCCTACTATCTCGACCGCGGCTACATCCGTTTCAACATCGATTCTACCCAGGTCGCGATCACGCCGGACCGCAGCGCGGTCTACATCACCGTCAACGTGACCGAGGGCGAGAAGTACAAGGTCACCAAGGTCGATCTCTCGGGCGACATCGTGATTCCGGAGTCGGAGATGCGCGGTTTCCTGCTGCTGCGCGACGGGCAGGACTTCTCGCAGGTACAGGTGACCAACACCGAGGAGATGATCACGCAGCGCCTCGGCGTCGAGGGTTACACCTTCGCCAAGGTCAACGGCATCCCCGAGATCGACGACGAGAACAAGACGGTCGCGCTGAAGTTCTTCGTCGACCCGGGCAAGCGGACCTACGTGCGCCGCATCGAGTTCCGCGGCAACACCAAGTCGGTCGACGAGGTGCTGCGCCGCGAGATGCGCCAGATGGAGTCGGCGCCGGCGTCTTCGGCGCAGATCGAGCAGTCGCGCGTGCGCGTCGAGCGCCTCGGCTTCTTCAAGGAAGTGAAGACCGAGAACGTCCCGGTGCCCGGCACCGACGACATGATCGACGTGCAGTACACGGTCGAGGAGCAGTCCTCGGGCTCGATCGGGGCGAGCGTCGGCTACGCGCAGGACGCCGGCCTGATCCTCGGCGCGAACCTGCAGCAGAACAACTTCCTCGGGACCGGCAAGCAGGTCGGCATCGGGCTGAATTCCAGCAAGTACCAGGATCTCTACAGCTTCAACTACGTGAACCCGTACTACACTCCGGACGGCGTGAGCCGCGGTTTCTCGGTGTTCTACCGTTCCACCGACCTCGAGGAGATCAACGTCGCGAGCTACACCACCGACACCATCGGCGGCACGATGAGCTTCGGCTACCCGATCAGCGAGACGCAGCGTCTCGGCCTCAGCCTCGGCGTCAACCGCACCGACATCAGTGCCGGTATCGGCGCGGTGCAGGAGATCTCGGGCAGCCCGCGCCCGATAGACGATGCCATCGGCTACACCAGGCAGGACGAGCTGAACGATTTCGGTTATCCCGACCTGGAGAACATCAGGGCGCCGGTTCCGGACGAATTCTTCAAGAGCGATATCCCGACCGGATTCCTCGACATCTACGGCGACAGCTTCGATAATTTCCTGGTGACCGGCAGCTGGTCGCAGTTCGCGCTGAACCGCGGCCAGCTGGCGACCCGAGGCTACTCGCAGAACCTCTCGCTGCAGGTGGCAACTCCCGGCAGCGATCTCGAGTACTACAAGCTCACCTACAACGGCCAGGTCTTCATCCCGCTGTGGCGCCAGTTCACCTTGCGCCTGCGCAGCGATCTCGGCTACGGCGACGGCTGGGGCGACACCGACGAGCTGCCGTTCTTCGAGAACTTCTTCGCGGGCGGCTTCCGCTCGGTGCGCGGCTTCAAGGCCAACACGCTGGGGCCGCAGAGCACGCCGGCGGTGCGTTACCAGATCCTTAATTTGCCGGTGTACGACGCGCAGGGCAACATCGTCGACCTCGAGGACAAGTACGTCTACATCACCTGTCTCGGGCCGACGTACGACGCCAAGGGCAATTTCCTCGGCTGTACCAACTCAGGCGAGGAGAAGATCATTCACAACCCGGTCTACAGCGGCAACAGCGAGAACCGCCCGTTCGGTGGCGACGTCCTCGTCGAGGGCAGCGCCGAGGTCCTGTTCCCGCTGCCGTTCATCAAGGACCAGCGCTCGGTGCGCACCGGCGTGTTCCTCGATTTCGGTAATGTTTTTGATACCAATTGCAGTGCCACGCAAGTAGTATGCTCCGACCTTGATTTCGGCGAATTGCGGTATTCGGTAGGCTTTGGAGTCACGTGGATCACCGGCTTCGGACCCATCACGTTCAGTCTTGCCAAGCCGCTCAACGACGAGCGAACGGACAAGACCGAAATCTTCCAGTTCTCGCTGGGTCAGGGTTTTTGACGAATTTTCCCCGAATCACATCCGCATCTTTGGAGTCCTGACGTGAAGCGCTTTGGTCGTGCTGCCGTAATTGCCTGCCTGATGACCCTTGCTCCCGGTCTTGCGTTCGCGCAGGGCAAGGTTGCCGTGCTCAACCTCGAGGCGGCGGTGTTCAACACCGAGGAGGCGAAGAAGCAGATCGAGGCGTTGCGCCAGACGCCGGAGTACCTCGCGAACAAGAAGGAGGCCGAAGGCCTCAAGAAGCAGTACGAGGACCTGGTTGCGCAGTTCAACAAGAACCGCGAGGTCATGAGCGCCGAGCAGGAAGAAGAGCAGGGGCGCAAGATCAAGCAGATCGGCACCGACCTCGAATTCGTGGCCAAGAAACTGCAGCAGTCCGAGCGCGAAGTGGCGCAGCGCATCATGCGCGAGATGATGCCGCGCGCGAACACCGTCGTGATGGACCTGCTCAAGGCCGAGGGCGTCGGCCTGCTGCTGAACGCGCAGGCGGCGCTGTTCGCCGAGCCCGGCTTCAGCCTCGATGCCAAGGTCACCGAAAAGCTGAACCAGACCAAGAAGTGACGCGACCCCGGGACGGCTGAGTCCCGGGCTCACATCCGGCCGCGGCGCCACGCCGCTGCGGCCTGCCGGCTCCTGCGCGCCCCCGCCGCCATTGCGCTCGCGCGGGTGGGGGCCGATCATCTCGATAAGGAGGCCGCCGGATGCTGATGGACGTCAACGAGGTTCGCGAATACCTGCCGCACCGTTACCCGTTCCTGCTGGTGGATCGCGTGCTGGAACTGGACCCCGGCAAGTCGATCGTCGCGTACAAGAACGTGAGCGTGAACGAAGGCTTCTTCCAGGGCCATTTCCCCGATCTCCCGGTGATGCCCGGCGTGCTGATCGTCGAGGCCATGGCGCAGGCGGCGGGCATCCTCGGCTTCCGGACCATGAACAAGAAGCCGGCCGACGGCTCGATCTACTACTTCGTCGGCGCCGACGACCTGCGCTTCAAGCGTCCCGTGGTGCCGGGCGACCGGCTGCAGCTCGAAGCCTCGATACTCACCGAGAAGCGCGGCATCTGGAAGTTCTCCTGCCGCGCCAGCGTCGATGGTCAGACCGCCTGCGAGGCCACGATACTCTGCGCGGACCGCAAGCGCTGAGCGCGCGCTTGCCGCTCGCCATTCTCCCGCGCCTGCCGGCATTCGCGCGCTTGCTGCCGGAACCGCGCCCGTGACGGACTGGCGCGGGGTGCTGGCCTCGGGCGTGCTGCTCGCCGGCGTCGACGAGGCCGGGCGCGGTCCGCTCGCCGGCGACGTGATCGCCGGCGCGGTGATCCTCGATCCGGCACGCCCGGTGCCCGGTCTGCGCGATTCCAAGAAAGTCTCCCGTGCGCGCCGCCCGCAACTGGCCGCGGCCGTGCGCGAGGCAGCGCAGGCGTGGGCGATCGGGCGGGCCAGCGTCGCGGAGATCGATCGCCTGAACATCCTGCAGGCCAGCCTGCTCGCGATGCGGCGCGCCGTGGAGGCGCTCGCGCTCGCGCCGCAGTTCGTGCTGGTGGATGGCAACCGCTGCCCGGCGTGGGCATATCCCGCGCTGGCCGTCGTGGGCGGCGATGACCTGGTGCCGGCGATCAGCGCTGCCTCGGTGCTGGCCAAGGTGGAGCGCGACGCGGAGATGGTCGCGCTGGATGCGCTGTATCCGGGCTACGGCTTTGCCGCGCACAAGGGCTACCCGACCGCGGAGCACCTGGCGGCGCTGCGCCGCCTCGGTGCGAGTCCGGTGCACCGGCGCTCCTTTGCGCCGGTGCGGGCCGCGGTTGCACAATGCGCGCTGGACCAGGAATGAGGCTGCCATGAGCGCGGGTTTCGTACATCTGAGGCTGCATTCGGAATATTCGCTGATCGACGGGCTGGTGCGTGTCGATGAACTGGTCGAGCGCGCAGTCGCGCTCGGCATGCCCGCGGTCGCGCTCACCGACCACACCAACCTGTTCGCGCTGATCAAGTTCTACAAGGAGGCGCAGTCGGCCGGCATCAAGCCGATCGTCGGCTGCGACGTGCGCGTGGAGCACGAGGGGCAGACCCATGCGCTCACGCTGCTGGTTGGCGCGCAGGAGGGTTACCGCAACCTGACCCGGCTGATCTCCAGGGGCTGGCTCGAAGGCCAGCAACTCGGGCGGCCGGTGCTCGCGCGCGCGTGGGTGGAGGAGTTTTCCGGCGGGCTGATCGCGCTCTCGGGCGGTCGCGAGGGCGACATCGGCCAGGCGCTGCTCGGGGGCAGGGCGGAGCAGGCCTCGCAGCTGCTCGATTACTGGATGGCGCTGTTCCCCGAGCGTTTCTATCTCGAGGTGAGCCGCACCGGGCGTGCGCAGGAAGAGGATTACCTGCACCTGGCAGTGGCGCTCGCCGGGCGCCACGGTTGCCCGGTGGTGGCGACCAACGACGTGCGCTTCCTCGATCGCAGCGACTACGAGGCCCACGAGGCGCGGGTGTGCATCCACGAGGGCCGCACGCTGAACGACCCGCGCCGCCAGCGCCAGTACAGCCCGTACCATTACCTGCGCAGCGCCGCGGAGATGGCCGAGCTGTTCGCGGACCTGCCCGAGGCGCTGGAGAACAGCGTCGAGATTGCCCGGCGCTGCAACATCGGCATCGAGCTCGGCAAGGCCTACCTGCCCGACTACCCGGTGCCGGCGGGCATGGACATCGCCACCTTCC
>JAKJFB010000137.1:7100-7358 GCA_022705125.1 Pseudomonadota bacterium | reverse complement strand
GCTTGCCCTCGCCGGTGTTGGCGAGCAGGCACAGGAAGTCGGCCTGCGTCGAATTGGTGATCCACATCTTGCTGCCGTTGATCACGTAGTCGTCACCGTCCTTCACGGCGCGCGTGGTGATCGCCGCGACGTCCGAGCCGGCCCCCGGCTCGCTCACCGCGATCGAGGCGACATATTCGCCGCTGATCGCCGGGGCGAGGAATTCCCGTCGCAGCTCGTCGCTGCCGAACTTGGCCAGCGCCGGCGTGGCCATGTCGG
>JAKJFB010000137.1:0-7041 GCA_022705125.1 Pseudomonadota bacterium | reverse complement strand
CCTCGGAAAACACGATCTGGTAGCTGTAATCGAGCCCCAGCCCGCCGCATTCCGCGGGCTTCGCGATGCCGAGCAGCCCGAGCGCGCCCATCTTGCGGAACACCTCGTGCGCCGGGAATATCCCGGCTGCCTCCCACTCGTCGGCGTGGGGATTGATCTCGGCATCGATGAATTTCGCCGTCGTGGCGCGAATCGCCTGGTGTTCTTCGGTAAAACGCATCGGTGCCCCCTTGCCCTGCCATTGTGGGTCGGCATTCATGCCGACGACTGATCTTTATCCTGTGGGTCGGCATTCTTGCCGACAATTGCCCTGATCGGCATGGCGGGCTCGGCGCCGCCGAGCCCTTGTCGGGATAAATCCCGACCCACAGCTCAGAA
This sequence comes from Pseudomonadota bacterium, assembly GCA_022705125.1. Next base: position 6,663 of record JAKJFB010000137.1, on the reverse strand, counting down.
GCCGAACTGGCGCGCCGCGAGATCGCGCATGATCTCCTCTGAGCCGCCGCCGATCGCGTTCACGCGCACCTCGCGGTAGATGCGCTCAACGCGGTTGCCGCGCAGGTAACCCGCGCCACCGAGCACCTGCATCGCCTCGCGCGCGCAGAACTCCATGGTCTCGCTGGCCTGCACTTTCAGCAGCGCGATATCGCCGGGCTGCACCGTGCCGTCGACGATCTGGCGCGAGCACATCTGGATGTAGGCCTGCGTGGCGTTGATGCGCTGCTTCATCTGCGCGATCTTGTGGCGGATGACCTGGTGGTCCGCGAGGCGCTTGCCGAAGGTGCGCCGCTCGCGCGCCCAGCTCACGGCTTCCTCCAGGCACACGCGCGCGAAGGCTTCCATGCCCACCGCCATCGCCATGCGCTCGTGGTTGAAGTTGGCCATCAGCACCAGGAAGCCCATGTTCTCGGGACCGACCAGGTTCGCCGCCGGCACGCGCACCTCGTCGAAGTGGATCGTCGCGGTGTCCGAGCACCACCAGCCCTGCTTGCGTGCCAGCGGCGTGCGCGCCACGCCGGCGCTGTCGGCCGGTATGAGCAGCACCGAGATGCCGCGTCCGCCCTCGCCGCCCGTGCGCACGGCGGTGGTGAACCAGTTCGCGCCCATGCCGCCGGAGATGAATGTCTTGGCGCCGTTGACGATGTAGTGCTCGCCGTCGCGCCGCGCGGTGGTCTGGATGTTGGCGACGTCCGAGCCGCCCGAGGGTTCGGTGATCGCCAGCGAGATGCGCTTCTCGCCGCGCAGGATCGGCGGGATCACCGCCTCCTTCAACGCGTCGCTGGCGAAATTCACCACGGGAGGCAGCCCGATGCCATGCACCAGCAGCGTGCTGTTGATGCCGCCAAGGCTGGTGCGCGCGAGTTCCTCGGCAACGATGTTCAGGTGGTAGATGTCGATGCCCTCGGCGGTGCCGCCGTAGGCTTCCGGGTAGCCGAGCCCGAGCAACCCGATCGCGGCCGCCTTCGGCCACAGCTCGTCGGGAATGCGGCAGGCCTCGTCCCACTCATCGACGCGGGGCATGATCTCGCGGTCGATGAAGCGGCGCAGCTGCGTGCGCCACTCCTCGTGCTCGGGGCGAAGGTTGGGATCACGCAGGCGCGCGCTGTCGAAATCGAGCGACATGATTCAGTTTCCTTGTACAAACACGGAACGGATTCTTTTCATGGCGGGCCGGCCTCAGCCGATGCGGAAGATGATGTGCTCTTCCCAGGCGTCCTCGGGCACGGCGGCCTCGGGCAGCATCTGGCCGGCGCGCGAGATGCCGGCACGATGCACCGCGCCACGATCGCCGCAGACCAGGTGGTGCCAGGGGGGTAGCTCGTCACCCTGGGCGACCAGGCGGTAGGCGCAGGTCTCGGGGAGCCAGCGGTAGGCATCGGCATCGCCGGGCGTGAGCGCGATGCAGTCGGGCACGTACTCCTGGCGCCGCGCGTAGTTGCTGCACTGGCAGCTCTCCAGGTCGAGCAGCTTGCAGGCCACATTGGTGTAGTAGACCCGACGTGTGTACTCGTCCTCGAGCTTCTGCAGGCAGCACAGCCCGCAGCCGTCGCACAACGACTCCCATTCTTCCCGATTCAGCTGATCGAGAGTCTTGCTGCTCCAGAAGGGTGCGGCGCGGGGGGCGGCCATCGGGGGATCCATCTGCGGTATCGAGGTGCGCATGTTAGCGGTTGGCAGCCGCAAAGGCTTTATGTACTGTATATAAATACAGTAAATGCCCGACCGCCACCCGAAGATGTCCTACGCCGAACTGCACTGCATCAGCAATTTCAGCTTCCTGCGTGGCGCCTCGCACCCCGAGGAGCTGGTCGCCGAGGCCGCGCGCCAGGGCTACCGCGCGCTCGCGATCACCGACGAGTGCTCGCTGGCCGGCGTGGTCAAGGCCCACGTGGCGGCGCGCGAGCACGGCCTGCACCTGATCATCGGCGCCGAGTTCCGCCTCGACGGTGAACTGCTGCTAGTGCTGCTGGCGCCCGACCGCCGTGCCTATGCCGAGCTCTCGGGACTGATCACGCTGGCGCGCCGGCGCAGCCCCAAGGGTGAATACGCGGTGCAGTTGCGCGACTTCGAGGTAAACGTGCGCCACTGCCTGGCGATCTGGCTACCGGGCACCGCCGCGATCGAGCCCCTGCAGCGCCAGGGCGAGGCGCTCGGCACGCTGTTCGCCGGGAGGCTCTGGCTCGGGGTCGAACTGCTGCTCGGCGCCGGCGAGCAGCAGCGCTACCTGCGGCTCTACCAGCTCGCCGCCCGGCTCGGCTTGCCGATGGTCGCCTGCGGCGGCGTCGAGATGCACGTCGCGCAGCGCAAGGCGCTCGCCGACACGCTGTGTGCGATCCGCCTCAACACCCCGGTGCAGCAACTGGGCACGCGCCTTGCCGCCAATGCCGAGCGCCACCTGCGCGCGCTCGAGCGGCTGCGCCGCCTCTACCCGGCGGCGCTGCTCGCGGAGAGCGTGCGCATCGCGCAGCGCTGTTCCTTCACGCTCGGGGAGCTGCGCTACGAATACCCCGAGGAAGTCGTGCCGCCGGGCATGACGCCGACGGCCTGGCTGCGCCGCCTGGTGCTCGCGGGCGCACAGCAGCGCTGGCCGGACGGTGTGCCGCGGCGCGCGCAGGCGCTGATCGAGAAGGAGCTCGTCCTGATCGCCGAGCTTGCCTACGAATACTATTTCCTGACCGTGCACGACCTCGTGCAGTTCGCGCGCGGCAACGGCATCCTGTGCCAGGGACGCGGCTCGGCGGCCAATTCCGCCGTGTGCTACTGCCTGTTCATCACCGAGGTCGACCCCGATCGCAGCGCCGTTCTGTTCGAGCGCTTCATCTCGAAGGAGCGCAACGAACCGCCCGACATCGACGTCGACTTCGAGCACGAGCGGCGCGAGGAAGTCATCCAGTACATCTACCGCAAGTACACGCGCGAACGCGCCGCGCTGGCCGCGACCATCATCAGTTATCGCCCGCGCAGCGCCGTGCGCGACGTGGGCAAGGCGCTGGGGCTGGATCCGCTGTTCGTCGAGCAGCTGGCGAAGTCGCTGTCGTGGTGGGACCGCCACGGCGATCTCGCGCGGCGTTTCGAGGAGGAGCATCTCGCCGGCGCGAGCAGCATGGCCGGGCATTTCATGCGCCTGGTGCGCGAGATCCTCGGTTTCCCGCGTCACCTCTCGCAGCATGTCGGCGGCTTCATCATCACGCGCAGCCCCATCGCGGCGCTGGTGCCGGTCGAGAATGCCGCGATGATGGATCGCACCGTGATCCAGTGGGACAAGAACGACATCGAGGCGCTGGGTCTGCTGAAGGTCGACATCCTCGCGCTCGGCATGCTGAGCGCGCTGCGGCGCGCCTTCGCCTTGATCCGCGCCGCGCACGGCGTGGAGATCGACATGAGCCGTATCCCGGCCGAGGATCCCTGCACCTTCGCGATGCTCGCGCGCGCCGACAGCGTGGGCGTGTTCCAGGTCGAATCGCGCGCGCAGATGGCCATGCTGCCGCGACTGAAGCCGCGCACCTTCTACGACCTGGTGATCGAGGTCGCGATCGTGCGCCCGGGGCCGATCCAGGGCGATATGGTCCACCCCTACCTGAAGCGCCGCCAGGGACTCGAGCCCGTCACCTATCCCAACGAGGAGGTTCGCGCCGTGCTGGAACGCACCCTGGGCGTGCCGATCTTCCAGGAGCAGGTGATCAAGCTCGCGATGGTCGCGGCCGGGTTCAGCGGCGGCGAGGCCGACCAGCTGCGCCGTGCGATGGCGGCCTGGAAGCGCAACGGCACGCTCGCCGCCTTCGAGGACAAGGTCATCAACGGCATGCTCGCACGCGGCCACAGCCGCGAGTTCGCCGAGCGCCTGTTCAACCAGATGAAGGGCTTCGGGGACTACGGCTTTCCCGAGTCGCACGCGGCGAGCTTCGCGCTGCTCGCCTACGCCTCGGCCTGGCTGAAGTGCCACTACCCGGCCGCCTTCTGCTGCGCGCTGCTGAACAGCCAGCCGATGGGCTTCTACTCACCCTCGCAGCTGGTGCAGGACCTGCGCCGCCACGGCGTCACGGTGCTGCCGGTCGACGTGGACCGCAGCGAGTGGGACTGCGCGCTGGAGAGGTGCGACGGGCAAAGCCCCGCGCTGCGCCTCGGCCTGCGCCAGATCAGCGGCTTCAACGCTGCCGCGGCCGGGCGCATCGTCGCCGCGCGCCGGCGCCGGGCCTTCGACGACCTGCACGATCTCGCGCGCCGCGCACTGCTCGATCGCAGCGAGCTGGACCTGCTGGCCGGCGCCGGCGCGCTGGTGCGCCTCGGCGGCCACCGCCACCAGGCGCACTGGCAGGCCGCGGCGATCGAGGAGCCCCGTCCCCTGTTCGACCGCGCCGAGACCGCGCAGCTGCTGCACGATGCGGTCGAGCTGCCCGCGCCCGGGGAGGCCGAGGACCTGGTGCAGGACTATCGCAGCATCGGCCTCACGCTGGGGCGCCATCCGCTGGCGCTGCTGCGCGCGCGTCAGCCCTTCGCGGGCTGCTGCAGCGCGCACCAGCTGCACGCGCTGAACAGCGGCCGTTTCGTGCGCGTGGCAGGACTGGTCACCGGCCGCCAGCGCCCCGGCACCGCGAGCGGCGTGCTGTTCCTCACGCTGGAGGACGAGACCGGCAACATCAACGTCGTGGTCTGGCGCGACCGCCAGGAACGCTTTCGCAAGGCGCTGCTGCGCGGGAAGCTGCTGCTGGTCAAGGGCGTGATGGAGAGCCGCGACAGCGTGGTCCACGTGATCGCCGGCGAGATTCTCGACCACAGCGCGGCGCTGGGCGCGCTGCAGACACGCTCACGCGATTTTCACTGAGATCAGCGACGCTTGCGCGGGAGACTGAACTCCCCCATCAGCGCCGCGTGGTCCGAGAGCTCGCGCCAGGGCCCGGCACTGAGACGCTGGCACGAGAGCGGCCGCACCCCGCGATAGTAGATCCGGTCCATCGCGAGCAGCGGCTGCCAGACCGGGAAGCTGCGCGCATGCCGCCCCTCGAGCTCGAGGAACAGCTCGTCCACCCCGAGGCTGGCGTGCAGGTGGCGCCCGGCGCGGCGGCGCCAGTCGTTGAAGTCGCCGGCAATGATCAGCGGCTCGTCGTGCGGCACGTGCGACTCGATGCGTTCGGCGAGCGTCTCGAGCTGGCCGCGGCGCTCCTGCTCGAGCAGCCCGAGGTGCACGCACAGCGTGTGCAGGCGAAAGCCGCTCTCGGGGATCTCGATCACCCCGTGCAGGATGCTGCGGCTGGAGCGCGGAAACAGCGCGACGTTGATGTTCTCCCAGCGCACGAAGGGAAACTTGCTGAGGATCGCGTTGCCGTGATCGCCCCTGCGGTAGATGGCATTGCGCCCGTAGGCGTAGTGCGGCCACGACTGGTCGGCGAGATACTCGAAATGCGGCTGTTCGGGATAGCTGTAGCGCCCCTCGTGGCGGGCATGGCCGCTGTGGCGGCCATGGATCTCCTGCAGGAACACGAGGTCGGCGCCCGTCTCGGCGATCAGCGCCCGCATACCCTCGAGGACGAAACGGCGGTTGCCGGAGCAATAGCCCTTGTGGATGTTGTAGGTGAGTATGCGCAGCTGTCGCGTCAAGCGTTGGTGTCCAGGGCCATGTCGTGCACGGGACCGACCATCGCCTCGCCCCCCCCGGCATCGACCGCGCCGACCGCGTAGATTCCGGCCTGGTGGATGGCGAACTCCTCGCGCAACCCGGGCCCGATGGCGCGCGCACCCGCAATGCAGCAGCAAAGCAGCGGGAGGCCGAGGGCCGATGCACGCATGGAGGAATTCCCGTAGAGGCAAGCGGGGCGGATGCTAGCGAAAAGGGCTTCGGGCAGGCAATATGCTCCCCCTACGACGGAGGCCCGGAGGGAGCGCCGGGACCGTGCAAAGTCCCTGCCAACGGCAGGCAGGCCAAAAAACTTTGACACTACATATTGTGTTTTGATGTACCTCCATTACACTGCATCTTGAGTTTTGATTCCCCGAACGCACGATGACGTCATCTGCCGATGCGGGGGATTTGCATGCGTCGGCAACGACCAACCAGAAAAACTCTCGCAAAATCAACCGGCCAAGAATACGAGCGAGGCGCACATGTCCATAGAAGCACTCAAGGTCAGAACCACCAGCCGCAGCGCGGAGGTCCCCGCGGCCCTGCAACCGGCCTCGGAAGACATCTGGGATCGCAAGTACCGCCTGAAGGACAAGGCGGGTAACCCGCTGGACGAAACCATCGACGGCACCTATCGCCGGGTGGCACAGGCGCTGTCCGAAGTGGAGTCCGAAGAGCAGCGCCAGCACTGGTACGAGCGTTTCGTGTGGGCCTTGCGCAATGGCGCGATCCCGGCCGGGCGTATCATTTCCAACGCTGGCGCCCAGGAGCACAAGCCCGCGACCTCGACCATCAACTGCACCGTTTCGGGCACCATCGAGGACTCGATGCTCGGCATCCTCGAGAAGAACCTCGAGGCGGGCCTGACGCTTAAAGCCGGTTGCGGCATCGGCTACGACTTCTCGACGCTGCGCCCCAAGGGCGCGCCGGTGAAGGGCGTCGGCGCGGATGCCTCCGGGCCCTTGAGCTTCATGGATGTGTGGGACGCGATGTGCCGCACC
>JAKJFB010000136.1 GCA_022705125.1 Pseudomonadota bacterium | reverse complement strand
CAGAGGGGGCATGGTCCTGCCTCGCTTATTCCGCAGCTGCCCGGGAGGGCGCGCGGTCGAAGTCTTCGGGGAAATGGTCCATCGCGCTCAGTACGGGCATCGGCGTGAGCCCACCCAGCGCGCAGAGCGATCCGTCGCGCATCGTCTCGCAGAGGTCGGTCAGCAGCCCGACCGCCGCGCTGTCCCCCGCCACGATCCGGTCGATCGTCTCGACCCCCCGCACCGCGCCGATCCGGCAGGGCGTGCACTTGCCGCAGGACTCCTCGGCGCAGAAGGCCATGGCGAAACGCGCCTGCTCGCGCATGTTCACGGTGTCATCGAAAGCCACGATGCCGCCGTGCCCCACCATGGCCCCGACGGCCGCGAAAGCCTCGTAGTCCATGGGCGTATCCCAGTGTGCCTCGGGCAGATAGGCGCCGAGCGGTCCGCCCACCTGCACCGCGCGCAGCGGCCGCCCGCTGCGCGTGCCGCCGCCGAAATCGAACAGCAACTCGCGCAGCGTGCTGCCGAAGGCGAGCTCCACCAGCCCGGCGCGTGCGATGTTGCCCGCGAGCTGGAACGCCAGCGTGCCGCGCGAGCGTCCCATGCCGAAATCACGATAGAACGGCGCGCCGCGGGCGAGAATCACCGGCACCGTGGCGAGCGAGATCACGTTGTTGACCACTGTCGGCTGGCCGAACAGCCCGGCGATCGCCGGCAACGGCGGCTTGGCCCGGACCACCCCGCGCTTGCCCTCCAGGCTTTCCAGCAGCGATGTCTCCTCGCCGCAGATGTACGCGCCGGCGCCGATGCGCAGTTCCATATCGAAGCCGTGGGCGCTGCCGTAGATGCGCTCGCCCAGGTACCCCGCTTCACGCACGGCGGCGATGGCCTGCTGCAGCATCCGCCCGGCCCGCGGGTACTCCTCGCGCAGATAGATGTAGCCGCGGGTCGCGCCCACCGCCAGGCCGGCGATGATCATGCCCTCGATCAGGCTCATCGGGTCGCCTTCCATCAGCATGCGATCCGCAAACGTGCCGGAATCGCCCTCGTCGGCATTGCAGACTATGTACTTCCGCTCCCCGGGCGCGTTCAGCACGGTCTGCCACTTGATGCCGGTCGGGAACGCGGCGCCACCGCGTCCGCGCAGCCCCGATTCGGTGACCTCTTCGACGATATCGCGCGGCGACATGCCGAGCGCGCGCTCGAGCCCCGCGAAGCCGCCGTGCGCGCGATAGCTCGCCACCGACACCGGGTCGACCACGCCCTGGCGCGCGAAGGTCAGTCGCTGCTGCTGCTTCAGGAACGGAATCTCGTCCACCACGCCCAGGCACAGCGCTGAGCGTGTGCTGGCGCTCAGCATTCCCTCCTCCAGCAGGCGCGGGATGTCGTCCGGCCGTACCGGCCCGTAGGCGATGCGCTGACCTCCGGCCTCGACCTCCAGCAGGGGCTCCAGCCAGAAGGCCCCGCGCGAGCCGTTGCGCACGATGTCCACCGGCTGGTCGCGACATTCCCGTGCCAGCCTCTCGGCCACCCGGTCGGCGCCGAGGGAAACGGCGCTGGTGTCGCAGGGCACATAAACCGTGATTCGCGACATCTCAGCGCACCTCGATGATCTGGGTGCGCAGATCTTCCAGCAGCGCCGCCAGCTCGCGCGCATCCACCATGCCGTGAATCTCGTCGTCGATGCGGATGGCCGGCGAACAGGCGCAATTGCCGAGGCAGTACACGGGCTCCAGCGTGATGCAGCGATCCGGCGTGGTCTGGTGGAAATCGATGCCCAGCAGCGCCTTTACCTCGGCTTCCAGCGTGCGTGCCCCGAGCGCCTGGCAGGACTCGGCACGACAGAGCTGCACGATGTGGCGCCCCGGCGGCTCGCGGCGGAAATGATGATAGAAACTGATGACGCCGTGCACTTCCGCGCGCGAGAGGTTCAGCTCCTGCGCTATCACGGGAATGGCTGGCTCCGGCACGTACCCCAGCTCATCCTGGATGGCATGCAGCAACGGCAGCAAGGCTCCGGGCAGCGCACGGAATTCCCTCGCCAGGACGCGCACGGTGTCGATGTTCGAGCCGGCGTCTTTCACCAATCGATCCTTGTCCCGGGAAAAATGTCCTTTGCCCGCGCCATCGCCCCACAGCCCCGGGGAACCCCGACGCGCGCGCCACGTTCTTCTTTGGTGATTCGCCTCGCCGAGGGCTGCGCCCGGAGGCAAACGTACTCCATTCAGACAACGAGCTCCACCCCGCGCCTTCACACCGGGCAGCAGATATTCCTGTCCGATTTCTGCCACAGGCAGCACAAACGGAACTGGCAGCGCTGCAATGCCTGCGCCCCCGGTATCGATCCCGATGGATCCTACACCGGCCTGCGGTTGATCAGCGCGGTGCGCAGGCAGCGGCAGACGACCTCGTCGCGCTGGTTGATCAGTTCGTGGGCAAAGACGACGATGCCGGCGTTTGGCCGCGACTTCGACTCGCGCAGCTCCGCGATCTCGGTGGTGGCGCGCATGGTGTCGCCGATGAACACGGGCTTGGGCATCACCAGCTTGTCGTAGCCGAGGTTGGCGACGAGCGTGCCGAGCGTGGTGTCGCTGATGGTCAGGCCGATCATCAGCGCAAAGGTGAAAGTGCCGTTGACCAGGATCTGTCCGAATTCCGAAGCTTTGGCCGCCTCGACGTCGATGTGCAGCGGCTGCGGGTTGTGGGTCATGACCGAGAACAGCAGGTTGTCGGTCTCGGTCACGGTGCGGCGGATCTCGTGCTCGATGCGATTCCCGACCTGCCAATCGTCGAAATAGCGCCCCGCCATCCCCGTCCTCCTTCCGTATCCGTATTACTTGCCCGGCTCCCGCGCATCGCCGGCCGCGGCCATCCCGAAACTGTAGCGAAGATGGTCGACATGCCCCGAGGGCACGACCGGGAACACCACCGGCGCATCGGTGTTGCGGATCGCATCGATCTCCTCGCCCACCTGCTCGATCGACCACGCCGGATGGTAGACACCGGGCGTCTCGGCAGCATAGGCCCGCGCGACACGGCCCGCCATGGCGATCAGCATCTCGCCCGTGACCGAGCAGGATTCGTGGGCGAGCCAGCCCACCGCGGGGGCCACGAGCTCGGGGTCCATCGGCGGGTAGGCGCTGGTATCGAGCCCCTCGGCCATGCGCGTGACCGCGGCAGGCAGGATGATATTGCTCTTCACGCCGTGTTCGGCGCCTTCCAGCGCAGCAACGTTGGACAGGCCGATCAAGCCCGCCTTCGCCACGCTGTAGTTCGCCACGTTGCGATTGCCATAGAGGCCGTTGATCGAGCCTGTCAGCACGATGCGACCATAGCCGGCCCTGCACATCAGGGGAAATGCAGGGCGCACGACATGGAAGCCGCCGCGCAGATGCACGTCGAGGACCAGCTCGAAATCCTCGTACGACAGCTCCTGCAGGGATCCGCGGCGCACGATGCCGGCGTTGTGGATCAGGATGTCGATGCGCCCGTAGTTGTCGAGCGCCGACTGGATGATGGCCTTGCCGCCCGCGGGCGTTGCCACTGATTCGGTGCAGGCCACCGCCTCACCGCCCGCCGCCTCGATCTCCCGGACCACCGCTTGCGCGGGGCCGGCATCGGTGCTTTCGCCCTGCAGGCTGGCACCCGGACCGTTGACGACGACTTTCGCGCCCCGCGCGGCGAGCAGCAGCGCATAGGCACGGCCCAGGCCTCGTCCCGCGCCGGTGATGACCGCCACGCGATCTTCGAATCTGAGCTGTGTCATCGGACTCTCCTCTGCTGTTCGGTGTCGGACGAGGCCAGTCGCAGCGCTCTCGCCGGGATCGGGCGGCCGGCTCAGGCCACGACCCCGGACGCGCGCAGCTCCCCGATCTGCTCGGCCGAGAGCCCGAGGATATCCCCCAGGATCTCGTCGGTGTGCTGCCCGAGCACCGGTGGCGCGGTCGGGACCGGCTGCGGATCGCCGGGAAAGCGGATCGATCGGTTCACGATGGGGATCCTTCCCAGGCTCCTGTGCTCGGTCTCGACCACCATTTCCCGGGCAACCGCCTGCGGCTGCGACAGCGCCTCGCGGATGCCCAGGATCGGCGCATGCGGGACCTGGTGGGCGACGAAGATCTCCACGAGTTCGTTCACGGTCCTGCCGCTGGTGATCGCGCAGATCCGCTCGTTCACCAGCGCGCGCGTGTCTCGGCGCTTCTCGATCGTGTCGAAACGCGGGTCGGCGATCCAGTCGTCCATGCCGAGCGAGCGGCAGATGTTCGCCCAGAAACTGTTGGTCAGGCAGGCAATGACGATCGAGCCGTCGCTCGCCGGAAATACCCCGTAGGGCACCAGGTTGGGATGCTGCGATCCCTGCGGCGCGGGATCCTGCCCGGTAAACCACGCCAGTTGCGGCAGGTAGCCGAGCATGCCGATCAGGCCATCGAGCAGGCTGATGTCGATCAGGCGTCCGCGGCCCGTGAGGCTGCGTTCGTACAGCGCCGCGAGGATGGCGATCGGACCGTTCACCCCGCCCACCAGGTCGCCGAGGGGAATCCCCAGCTTGGTGGGTTCGCGCCCGGGCTCGCCGTTGACGCTGAGCGCGCCCGACAACGCCTGCATCACGATATCGAAGGACGGCCGGTCGCGCAGCGGGCCGGTCATGCCGAAGCCCGAGATCGCGCAGTAGATCAGCCGCGGATTGAGCACGGACAGCGTGTCGTAGCCGAGCCCGAGGCGATCCATGACGCCCGGACGGTAGTTCTCGATCAGGATGTCGCACTCGCGCGCGAGATCCCGGGCCAGTTTCACGCCGGCATCGGTCTTCAGGTCGATGACGATGCTCTTCTTGCCACGGTTCACGCTCAGGAAATAATGGCTCTCCTGCTTGCGTATCGGCGGGAAGGTACGGGTTTCGTCGCCCGCGCCCGGCGGCTCGATCTTCAGCACCTCGGCACCGAGATCGGCCAGCGCCAGCGCCGCCGCCGGCCCCGACAGCACGCGGGTGAAGTCGAGCACGCGGATTCCCCGCAGCGGGCCGGCCCAGCTCGAACTGCCACTCTCATGCATACGCGCCGCCTTGCGATGAGTTGCGTGTCGTCGGCCGCACTCCCGCCAGGGAGCGCGGCCGGGACGGACAGCCGCTTACTTGCCGGTGCGGCTCGGCAGTTCGACGATGGACGTACCGAAGGCGGAGGTTTCGCCACGGTGCGTCTCGGCTTTCTGGCTGATTTCCACCAGGTGCTTGTCGCCCTCGACGAACTTCCGCGTGACGGTGCCGTCGATGTAGATCGCGTCGCCATCGGGATTGTGGCGGCGGATCTGGCACTTGCTCTTGCGCAGGAAGCCGTCGTCGCCCATCCAGTTGGTGACGTGGTGCGTCAGCCACGAGCAGCGCTCCGGACCGTAGTCGTAGGCGCCCGGCGCGCCGACCTCGAGAGCAAACTCCTCGTCCCAGTGCACGCGCTCGGGGCAATCCGGCACATTGAAGCGGTTGCGGATGCCGAGACCCGGGTGCGCCTGCTGCATCTTGTTGGCAAGCTTGTTGGCACGGATGTAGAGACCGCCCCATCCCTGCGCATAGCAGATGAAGCCGGTGACCGTCATCGGGCCCTTCATCATGCGCGGCAGCGCTTCGCCTTCCTTCACGTCTTCCCAGTAACGCGGGGTCGCGCCACGGATTTCCTCGGTCTGGTAGAGGCGCGTGAACTCCGCGAGCTGCTCCTCGGTGTAGCGCTCGACGCGGCCACGGGCTTCGGTGTACTTGGTGCCACGCTCGCGCGCTTCGTCGCGGTCGGTACGGAACACCCAGCTGTCGCCTTCAGCGACCTTGTCACCGTGCTGGTTGAAGAAGTCGACATGGTAGATCTGCTGGAAGCTGCGGCCGGCGAACTTGGTCTGATGCTCGACCAGATCCTTGAGCCACGCGTCGGTGCTGATCACGTCGTTGCGCAGCACCGGCTTGTGCCATGTCCAGTCGGCGCCGGCCCACATGGCATGCACACCCGAAAGACCACCGCAATAGCCCGAGATGATGCGGCTGGTCGTGAACATGAAGCTCGGCAGGGCAACGATGGTGCCGTACCTGGTCTTCGCGGCGTATTCCGGATCGCACCACAGCGGGTTGTCGTCGCCGATGCCGTGGGCGTAGTGACGGATCGCGTCACGCGTTGCCTCATAGTTCCACGGCTCGAGCGTATCGGTGATCTTCACGCCGATGCGCTTGCGCAGATCGTCGAGACCCTGTTCGGTGATTTTCGGGAACTTGTTGGTGCTGGTGGACATGCGTCTTCTCCTGGGGTTTCAGTTGGCGCTCGCGGCCGCCGCGGCGGCTTCGCGATCGCGCAGGACCTTGCGGTGAATCTTCCCGGCTGGCGTCTTGGGAAGCTCACTCACAAATTCGATGTGACGCGGGAATTCGTGCTGGCTGAGCCGCTCCCGCGTGAAGTTCTTGAGTTCGTCGACAAACTCGGCGCTGTGCGGACGGTCGGTGACAATGAAGGATTTGACGACCTGACCGCGCGTGGCGTCCGGCACGCCGATGACGGCCGCCTCCCTGACATCGGGATGCTTGAGCAGGGTGTTCTCGATCTCCACCGCGCTCATCGTCCAGCCGGCGGATATGATCACGTCGTCCGCGCGGCCGGCATGATAGAAATAACCGTCCTCGTCGATCCTCGCGAGATCCTTGGTGGTCTCCCAGCGGTCGCGCCGCCACAACATTGCCCAACGAGCCCGGCTTGACCGCGAAGTCGCTCGCGCCGGGATAGTTGACCAGCACCACGCCGATCTCGGTGGTGCCGTACATGCTGCACGCCGGCACATGGAAGGTCCTGTCGATGAACTCGAGCGTCACCGGATCGATGGGCTCGCCCGTGTAGGACAACTTCCTGATCGAGAAAGTGAAGTCCCCGGCCCGCCCCGAATTGTTCATCATCCGGTAATGGGTAGCGGCCGCCGACATGTTCGTGATCCTGTAATCCTGCAGCGCCTTCATCAGCCGCGTCGCATCGAAGCGCCCGGCAAAGGTGCCGGTGGTGACACCCAATGCCAGTGGCGCCAGCGTCCCGTGCCACAGGCCGTGTCCCCAGGCGGGCGAGGACGGGCAGAAGAATTCGTCGCCCGGCCGGACGCCGGTTCCGTACAGCGCGGCGAACATCAGCGTCACCAGCGCGCGATGCGTGTGCTTTACCGCTTCCGGCAATTCACGGGTCGTGCCGGATGTGTACTGGAACACCGCCAGGTCATCGGCACGGGTCTTCGTTTCATAGCTGCCCGGAAAGCGCGCGATCTCTTCGAGCAGTCCGGCATCGGCCACGATGACGCGCACACCCTCGATCTTGCCGGCGACTTCCGCCTTTTCCGCGTTCGTGATCAGCAGCTTCGGCTTGCAGTCGTCGACACGCAGCCGCAAACCGTCGAGCCCGAAGAGCGTGAACA
>JAKJFB010000135.1 GCA_022705125.1 Pseudomonadota bacterium | reverse complement strand
GCTCCCTGTACTTGCGCACGATGTGCAGCGCGAAGATGTTCAGCGCCAGCGTGACCACGAACAGCACCAGGCCCAGGGCAAACGCCGCGAGCGTCTTCGGGCTGTCGAATTCCTGGTCGCCGACCAGCAGCGTCACGATCTGCACCGTCACCGTGGTCACCGACTCGAAGGGATTCGCCGACAGGCGCGCCGAGAGCCCGGCCGCCATCACCACGATCATGGTCTCGCCGATGGCGCGCGAAGCGGCCAGCAGCACCCCGCCGACGATGCCGGGCAGCGCCGCGGGGATCACCACGCGCTTGATGGTCTCGGAGCGCGTGGCACCGAGCGCCAGCGAGCCGTCGCGCAGGCTCAGCGGCACCGCGTGCAGGATGTCGTCGGACAGCGAGGACACGAAGGGAATGATCATCACGCCCATCACCAGGCCGGCGGCCAGGGCGCTCTCGGAAGAGGCCTCGAGCCCGATCGCGGTGCCGAACTCGCGCACCAGCGGCGCCACGGTGAGCGCGGCGAAGAAGCCGTAGACCACGGTCGGGATGCCGGCGAGGATCTCCAGCAGCGGCTTGAGCCGGCTGCGCAGCTTCGCGCTGGCGTACTCGCTGAGGAAGATCGCCGACATCAGCCCGACCGGCACCGCCACCAGCAGGGCGATCGCCGAGATCAGCAGCGTGCCGGTGAACAGCGGCACCGCGCCGAAGCGCCCCGAGGAGCCCTGCTGGTCGGCGCGCAGGGCAATCTGCGGGCTCCACTCCAGCCCGAAGAAGAACTCCACCGGCGAGACCATCTGGAAGAAGCGCAGCGACTCGATCACCACCGAGAGCAGGATGCCGATCGTGGTGAGCACGGCCACGCAGGCGCACGCGAACAGCAGGCGCGTGAAGATGCGCTCGACCACGTTGCGCGCCACGAAATCGGCCCGCACCCGGTGCCAGCCGCGGAAACCGCCGAGCAGCGCGCAGGCCACGGCCAGCGTCCACATGCCCATCGACGAGCGTTGCCCGAGGCTGACCATGCGTTCGGCGGCGCTCACGAGCACGGGATCGGTGGCGCCGGTGGCGCCGCCCGCGGCCAGGTTGGCGATGGAATTCAGCAGCAGTCCGGCGTCGGTTCCGGCATGCGAGGCCGGCAACGACTCCAGCACCAGCCTCTCGATGAGTGGCGCGGAGGCCAGCGACCACAGGAGCACCGCGGCGAGCGCGGGCAACAGCACCATCAATGCGACGTAGGCGCCGTAATGCGCAGGCAGGGACGGCAGGCGACGCACGCCCCCGAGCGGTACCGCGACCGACACGGCGCGCGAACTGCCCTGGTAATAGCCCGCGACGGCAAGGGCGGCGATCAGCAGCAACAGCATGGAAACATTCATGGCAAAGCGCTCACGTCATCCTGGTCCGGACCCGGCCGCCGCGGGGATGCCCGCGGCGGCCGGGTCCGAATGGGCTCCCCGGCTCAGAGCGCGAACGGCGCCAGGCTGCGCGCGGCCGCGGCCGTCGCCTCGTACTGGTCCTGCGGCAGCGCGATCAGGCCACGGTCGGCGAGGTAGCCATCTTCGCCCATGGCGCGTTCGCTGACAAACTCCGCGACGAACTCCCGGATGCCGGGAATCAGGTCCGCGTGCGCCGTCTTCACGTAGAAGTAGAGCGGGCGCGACACGGCATAGGAGCCGTCGGCGATGCTCTCGTACGTGGGCTCAACGCCGGCGACCTTGCTGCCCTGCACCTTGTCGGCATTCTCCTCCATGAAGCTGTAGCCGAAGATGCCGAGCGAATTGGGGTTCGCGCCGAGCTTCTGCACGATCAGGTTGTCGTTCTCGCCGGCCTCGATGTAGGCGCCGTCCTCGCGCACCGCGTGGCAGACCGCCTTGAAGCGGTTCTCGTCCTGGTCCTTGATCGCCTTGACCCAGGGGAAGGACTTGCAGCCGCCTTCCATCGCCAGCTCGACGAAGGCATCGCGGGTGCCGGAGGTCGGCGGCGGGCCCAGCACCTCGATCCGGTTGGCCGGCAGAGCGGGGTTCACGTCCTTCCAGGTCTTGTAGGGGTTGGGCACCAGCGTCTCGCTGCCGTCGGGGTTCGGCACATCCTTGGCGAGCGCGAGGAACATGTCCTTCAGCGTCAGCTCGTAATGATGCGCGCTGCGTGCATTGGCGATCACGATGCCGTCGAAGCCGATCACGACCTCGGTGATCTCGGTCACGCCGTTCTTGGCGCAATCCGCGAATTCGGAATCCTTCATGCGCCGCGAGGCATTGGCGATATCGGGGTGCTGCACGCCCACACCGGAGCAGAACAGCTTGATGCCGCCGCCGGTGCCGGTGGCTTCGATTTTCGGGGTTTTGAATTTGGTGGCCTTGCCGAACTGCTCGGCCACCACGGTCGAGAACGGATACACCGTGGACGAACCCACGATGCTGATGTTGTCACGCTGGGCGAGCGCGACCGGGACCTGGGTCAGCGCGGCAACGGCGATGGCGGTGCAGAGCAGTTTCTTCACGGGAGCCTCCTGGGCTGTTGCTGGACTCGATTCACCGAGCCTGGATCAGTCGCGCGAAAATATTATGAATGTTTTGTGACCGTTTCGTGACAGCGCGAATCAGCCTTGCGTCGCCCCGCTGAGACGCGCCAGCGGGAAGCGGCAGGTAAAGGTGCTGCCGGCGCCCGGGCGACTCTCGATCTGCAGCTCCCCGTCGACGCGCTTGAGCGCGTGCTTGACGATCGCGAGCCCCAGCCCCGTGCCGCCGCTCTCCGCCGAACGGCTCTTGTCGACGCGGTAAAAGCGCTCGGTGAGGCGCGGGATGTGCACGGGGTCGATGCCGATGCCATCGTCGCTGACGCGAAACAGCGCGTGCCCGCCGTCGGCCTGGAACACGACGCGGATCTTTCCGCCCGCGGCGGTGTACCTGACCGCGTTGAATACCAGGTTGGCGAAGATGCTCTCGATCTGCAGCCGCGGTCCGCGCAGCCTCAGGCCAGGTGCGCACTCGAGCGTGATCTGGCGCTCGCCGCCGCAGGCGGCCAGCGCGTTCTCGCGGATCGAATCGAGCATCGCGCAGACCGCGATCGACTCCTCGGCGGAGGAATCGGCACTTTCCGTGCCCTCGAGCGTGGACAGCAGCATCAGGTCGCGCAGCAGGTGCTCCATGCGCGCCGACTGCTGCTGCATCTGCCCCAGCACCTTGGCGATCACCGGCGAGTCCTGCGGCAGGAGGTCCTCCAGCGTTCCGACGTAGCCGGCGATCACCGTGAGCGGGGTACGCAGCTCGTGCGAGATGTTCGCGACGAAATCGCGGCGCATCGTCTCGAGGCGCTTCAGCGCCGTGACGTCCCGGATGAAGATCACCTTGCGATTGGCGCCGAAGGCAGTCGCCTGCACTTCCAGCGTGCGCGCCGCCGCGCCACCGATCTCGAGCTCGAAGGAATGCTCGAAATCGCTGGCCGCAAGATAGGCCGTGAAATCGGGATCGCGCACCAGGTTCCCGAGCGGCTGCCCCGCATCCTGCGGGTAACGCAGCCCCAGCAGCGCGAGCGCGCTGGCGTTGGACCACTCGATGGTGTTGTCCGGACCCAGCATCACGATGCCGTCCTTCAGGGCGGCGTAGGATTCGCGCAGGCGCAGCACTGCCGCATCGGCCTCCTCGAGTTGTTTTTGCAGGCGGGCATGGGTGTGCTGCATGCGGTCGGCCACGTCACCCAGCATGCCCCCCTGCACCGGCGGATCGCGTTTCAGCGGGCCTTGCGCGAGCCAGCGCTGCAGTTTCGCCATGCGCCGGTAGCTGATCAGCAGGTAGATCAGCACCCCGCAGGCGAGACCGGCGCCGGCGTTGCCCAGGAAATTGCCCAGCAGCAGCCCCGCGAGCATCAGCGCGGCGAGCAGCAGCAGGTCGCGCCCCGGGCTGGTCGGCATGCTCAGGCACGCGACATCTGGTTGGAGAAGCGGTAACCGGTGCCGCGCACGGTCTGGATGAACTCCCCGAAATCCTTCGCCCCGGTCACTGGGGGCTCCAGCGCCTTGCGCAGGCGCCGCACGTGCACATCCACCGTGCGCTCGTCGATGTAGACGTTCGCGCCCCAGACCTGGTCGAGCAGTTGCGCGCGCGAGTAGGCGCGGTCCGGATGGCTCATCAGGAACTGCAGCAGGCGGAACTCGGTGGGGCCCATCTCGACCGGGCGCGCGTCGGCGAACACGCGGTGCGCCAGCGGGTCGAGGCGCAAGCCGTCGAACTCCATCGGCTGCTGCTCCTCGACCGGCGCGCTGCGCCGCAGCAGCGCGCGGATGCGCGCGATCAGCTCGCGCGGCGAGAAGGGCTTGCCGACGTAGTCGTCGGCGCCGCCGTCGAGCCCCTGCACGCGATTGCCCTCCTCGACCTTCGCCGTCAGCATGATGACCGGCAGTCGCGCGCAGTGCTCGTCCTTGCGCAGGCGCCGCAGCAGTTCATAGCCGCTGGTGTCGGGCATCATCCAGTCGAGCAGCACGAGGTCGGGGCGGGCGTCCAGGATCTGCCCCATCGCCTCGCGGGCGTTGGCCGCCTGCAGGCAGTTGAAGCCGGCCAGCTCCAGCGAGAGCTGCACCATGTCCCGGATCGAGGACTCGTCGTCCACCACCAGGATCGTCTGCTTGCCGTTCATCCTGTTCCGTCGCCTCGCGTCGTCATGATCGTTGCGTGACAGTAAAAGACAGAATTATGACGTTTCGGTGACTCGCGCCAGCCGGTGGCGGATACGATACAGCCGGTGCGGCACGGGCTTGCGGTTGAAGTCCGGATCGATGCTCTGCTCCGTGAGGTCACTGATCTCGAGATCGGCCAGCGCCCCGGCGTCGAGGCGAAAGCCGCGCCGGTTGGTGGAGAACAGCAACGTGCCCTCGCGCTACAGCACGCGCAGCGCGGCGCGGATCAGCGCCACGTGGTCGCGCTGCACGTCCAGCGTGTCATCCATGCGCTTGGAATTGGAGAACGAGGGCGGGTCGAGGAAGACGAGATCCCAGCGCCGGCGCTCGGCACCCAGCCAGCGCAGGCAGTCGGCGCGCACCAGTTCGTGCTGCGCCTCGGGCAGCCCGTTCAGCGCCAGGTTGCGCCGGGACCAGTCGAGGTAGGTCGCCGACATGTCGACGCTGGTGGTGGCGCGCGCGCCGCCGAGGCCCGCGAACACCGTCACCGCGGCGGTGTAGCAGAAGAGGTTCAGGAAGCGCTTGCCACGCGCCTCGGCCGCGACCATGCGCCGCAGCGGGCGATGGTCGAGGAACAGGCCGGTGTCGAGGTAGTCGAACAGGTTCACCAGCAGGCGCGCCGGCCCCTCCGCGACTTCCATGAAGTGGTTCTCGCGCGCCAGGCGCTGGTACTGTTGCGTGCCGCGCTGGCGGCTGCGCGTCTTCAGCACGATGCGTCCCGGGGGCAGCTGCAGCACGCTGGCGAGCCCGGCGCGCACTTCCTCGAGGCGCTCGCGCGCGAGCGCCTCGTCGACCCATGCCGGCGGCGCGTACTCCGCCACGTGCGCCCAGGCGCCGTAGCGATCCACCGCGACCGCGTATTCCGGGATGTCGGCGTCGTAGATGCGATAGCACTGCGGCTGCTGGGTGGCGACCCAGCCCTTGATGCGTCGCAGGTTCTTGCGCACGCGGTTGGCGAACATCTCGGCGCCGGCGCTCAACGGGCCGACCGGCACCGCCTCGGCCTCCTGCGCCGGTTCCGTAGCTTCGGCAGCGGCAGCGGCCGCCGCCTCGGCCCGGCGCGTGGCGCGCGTGCTCAGCGCGGGGTCGTGCACCAGCAGGCGGCAGTCGATGGCGCCGTTGCGAAAGCGGTAGCGCCGCGCGAAGCGCAGCCCCAGCGCGGCCTCCAGCGGGCCCTCGGTGGTGAGGATCGCGGCACGCCAGCCGGGAAACTCCTCGCGCACCAGCCGGCCGAGATCCTCGTACAGCCCCTGCAACTCGCGCACCTCGCCCAGGCGCTCGCCGTAGGGCGGGTTGCAGATCAGCAGCCCCGTGCACCCGGCCATCGCTTGCGGGCGCTTCTGCGCGGCGAGCGCTAGCGCCGAAAACTCGATGCGCCCCGCGAAGCCCGCGGCCGCGGCGTTGTCGACCGCGTGTGCCAGCACGCGGCGGTCGGCATCCGCGCCGGCGATCGGCGGCAATCCGGGCAGCCCCTGCTCGCGCGCCACGCGCGCCTCCTGCACCAGGCGCTGCCACAACAGCGGGTCGTGGCCCGGCCACTTCTGCCGCCCGAGATCGCGCCACTCCCCGGGCGCGGCACCGGCGGCGATCAGCGCGCCCTCGATCAACAGCGTGCCGGAACCGCACATCGGGTCGTACAGCGCGCCGCCCGCGGCGGCCAGCTCGGGCCAGCCGCTGCGCAGCAGCAGCGCCGCACCGAGGTTCTCCTTCAGCGGTGCGGCGCCGGTGGCGCCGCGATAGCCGCGACGGTGCTGCGCGCCGCCGAGATCGATCGCGAGCGTGAGGCGCTCGCGGTTCAGCCGCGCCACGATACGTATGTCCGGCGCGCGCACGTCGACGTCGGGCCGCAGGCCGGTAACCGCGCGCAGCCGGTCCACCACCGCGTCCTTCACGCGCCGCGCGTTGAACAGGCTGTTGCGCAACTGCTCCGAGACGCCGATGAAATCCACCGCGATCGTCGCGCCCGCGCCGATGTGCTGCTCCCACGGCAGTTCCACCGCGTTGGCATACAACTCATCGGCATCGCGCGCGCCGACCTCGCCGACCGCGACCAGCACGCGGCTGGCGACGCGCGACCACAGGCAGGCGCGGTAGGCGTGCGCCAGCGGCCCGGTGATGTACACGCCGCCCGCACCGACCCGCGTGTCGTCGACACCGGCCGCCTTCAGCTCGGCGGCGAGCAGCTCCTCGAGGCCGCGCGAGCAGCTCGCGAAAAAATGGCCGTGGCGCTGCGCGGGGCGCGATCCGATGCGCGGCTTCGCCGATTCCATGTTCGCCCTGCCCTCAGCCTGCGCGCCCGCGCGCGATCGCCGCGGCCGCCGTGCCGATCAGCGCGGGACCACCGTAGATGAAGCCGGTATAGAGCTGCACCAGCGAGGCGCCCGCGCGCACGCGCCCGGCGGCGTCCTCCCCCGTCATGATGCCGCCGGCGCCGATCAGCGGCAGCTCGCCGGCCAGTCGATCGGCAAGCCCGCCGCTCTCCGTGGCGTTCGGCAGGCCCTCGACGCCCTGGCGCGACACCGTGGTGTTGGTGGCGATCAGCGCGTCCATGCGCGCGCGCCGCGCGCTGTCGGCGACGCGGTCGATGTCCTCGGGGGCCAGATCCGGCGCGATTTTCAGCACCAGCGGCACGCGCCGCCCGTGCTGCTCGGCGAGCGCCTCGCGCCGCGCCACCAGTTGCGCCAGCAGCTGCTCCAGCGGCTCGCCGAACTGCAGGTCGCGCAGCCCCGGCGTGTTCGGCGAGG
>JAKJFB010000134.1 GCA_022705125.1 Pseudomonadota bacterium | reverse complement strand
GGACTGCGCGACGATCGTTTCGGGCATGGTGTCGGACGGAGGCTGCACGGGGACGCGGACCAGGGATTTGGCGCGCAGTATAGTCGCGCGGCGCGTCCGGGCGCACCGGGATGCGTCAACGCGCCATGCCCGCCTGCGCTGGCCAGTGGGCTACGGTTCATGAACGGATCGCAATACGGCGGAGCTATTTTCCGTAATGCATACGGGATATAGTCGGCAGATACCACACCCGGAGTCCAGCATGCCCGCCACGCTCGCCAGCGCCGAACCGCGTCGCGCCCGTGGCCGACCACGCCGGCTCACACCCGAGGCCGTGCTCGATGCCGCGCTGGCGCTGTTCGAGGACGAGCCGGCGGCGGAATTCACGCTCGGTCGGCTGGCACGGCGCCTGGGCGTGCCGATCACCTCTCTGTACACCTGTTTCCCCAACCGCGACGCCCTGCTCGATGCCGCGGCGGATCGAGTGTTCGCGCGCTTCGACTGGAAACCCGAGCCAGGGACGCCGTGGACCGCCGTGCTGCTGTCGTGGATGCACGCGGTGCAGCGGCATTTCGAACGCTACCCGATCGCGCAGCAGCTGCTGACCTGGGATAGGCGCATCAGCCCGGCGTGGCTGCGCGTGCTGGCGCCGATCATCACGCTGCTACATGCCCAGGGGCTGCGCGGCCGCGCGCTGGTGCAGACCTTCAGCTGGCTCAACAGCGGCACGATCGGCCTGATCATGTCGCACGCCTACAACGCACGCCATCAGGCCAGGCCGGCGCTGGGCGCCGCCGAGCTCGCCGCCGACGGCGAAGGCCTCGGCGCACAACTCGAATTCTGGAGCCACGTGAACGAACTGGACCACGAGCAGTCGCTGGACGCGGGCTTCCGCGTGCTGGTGGCCGGCGTGGCCGCGGCATTGCCGGCTCAGAAACGCTGAAACAAACCAAAACACCCCGGGAGGACGAAGATGAGCGATATGTTGATCAAGGGCGGCACGGTGATAGACGGTACGGGTGCGCCGGCGCGGCGCGCGGACGTACGCGTGCGCAACGGCGTGATCCGGCGCATCGCACCCGATCTCGCGCCGGAATCCGGCGAGCGCGTGTTCGATGCGAGCGGCTGCCAGGTGACGCCGGGCTTCATCGAGAGCCACACCCACTTCGACGGCACGATGTGGTGGCAGCCCGACATGGATCCGCTGCCCGGCTACGGCGTCACGACCACGATCATGGGCAACTGCGGCTTCTCCGCGGCACCCGTGCACGAGGACCCGAAAGTGCGCGGCGAGATGGTCTACATCTTCTCGTTCTTCGAGGACATCCCCGAGAAGCCCTTCCTGAAGCAACTGCCGTGGGACTGGCGCAGCTGGTCCGAGTACAGCCGCTCGATGCGCGCGAAGGTGAAGACCGCGGCCAACTACGGCGCCTTCGTCGGGCACATCGCGATCCGCCTCGCCGCAATGGGCATGGACGCGTGGGAGCGCGCGGCCACGCCAGAGGAAATCGCGCGCATGGCCGCGATGCTCGAGGACGCGCTCGCCGCCGGCGCGATGGGCCTGTCGACGAACTTCCTCGACCACGACGGCAACGACCGCCCCGTGCCCACCCTGCTGGCCGACGATGCGGAATTCAGCGCGCTGATCGAGGTGCTGGCGCGCTACCCCGGCACCAGCCTGCAGGTCGTGCTGGACACCTTCATGCGCATGACCGGCCCCGAGAGCACGGCGCGCCTCGCCCGGCTCTGCGCGGGCAAGAAGGTGCGCGTTCAGTGGGGCGGCGTGCCCACGCTGATGTTCCAGAAGCCCATCCAGGGCGCGATGATCGAGCTGCACGAGCAGTTCAAACGCGACGGGCTCGACTTCTGGACCGGCTTCGCGCACACCGGGCTCACCAGCGTGCTGTCGGTCAACCGCTCGCTGATCTTCGCGCAGTCGAACGACTATGTCTGGCACGAGGTGGTGCTGGCCGAGACCGAGGAGCAGAAGCTCGCGCTGCTGCGGGATCCGGCCTGGCGCGCTCGCGCGCGCGAGTCCTGGGACACGCAGGCGTGGGAGCACGCGCCGATGAAGAACCCCGACCGCCTGCTGCTCGAGAACTCCGACAACAACCACGGCCCGGTAGGGATCACGCTGGCCGACTACGCGCGCCAGCTCGGCGTGCACCACTCCGACGCGATGGCCGAGTGGCTGATCAACAACGGCATCCAGTCCACCGTGCAGATGGCACCCTTCGACCTCGACGAGGAGATGATCGTGCGCCTGATCAAGGATCCCTACAGCGTGGGCAACATCAACGACGCGCCGGCGCACGGCCAGATGCTCTGCGGCGCCGGCGAGAACCTGGAGCTCATCACCCGGTACTGGCGCGAGCGCGGGGCGATTACGCTGGAGGAGGCGATCCACAGCATGACCGGCAAGCTCGCGCGACACTTCAACCTGAATGACCGCGGCGAGCTCAGGGAGGGCATGCGCGCCGACATAGCGGTATTCCATCTCGAGGAGATCGCCACGCGCAAGAAGAAAAAGGTCTACGACGTGCCCGATGGCGACGGCGGCTTCCTGTGGCGCTGGACCCGCGACGCCGCGCCGATGCGCCTCACGCTGGTCAACGGCGTGCCGACCTTCGAGAACGGCGCCTTCACCGAGGCCCTGCCCGGCGAGATGCTGCGCCCGGAGGCATGTGCATGAGCCGGATCGAACCGCTGCCGATGCGCCTGCGCGCACCAGCGCAGGGATTTCCCAAGGGCTGGTATCGCGTCGCCGACGCCGGGGATGTCCTGCCCGATGCGCTGCTGCCGGTGAGCTGGCTGAACGACCAGTTCATCGTGTTCCGCGCTGCCGACGGCCAGGCGCAGGTCGCCGATGCCTTCTGCCCGCACATGGGCGCACACCTGGCCTCGCACGACGGCTGCCTGCGCAACGGGCGCATCGTCTGCCCCTTCCACAAGTGGGAATTCGATGCCGCCGGCGGCGCCCTGGCGCACATCCCCTACTCCGCGCTGCCGCCAGGCGAGGTCGGACTGAAGATGCACGCCACGCGCGAGCTCGATGGCATGGTGCTGATGTGGTACCACCCGCATGGCAGCGCGCCCGAGTTCGAGCCCTTCGAGACGCCGCTGTCGCGCAACCAGGACGGCTGGGTGCTCTACGGCGTGAGGGAATGGGTCACGACGTGCCCGATGCGCGACATGCTGGAGAACCTGTTCGACGGCCCGCACATCGTGTACCTGCACAACAGCGGCGGCGCACCCGTGCTGAAATCGGTCGCGCGCACCCCCTACGGGATGCGCGTGGACTACGACCAGGATCCGTCGCAGACGGACGCGGGCGTGACCGGCTTTCGCAGCGACTTCACCGGCATCACGCTGAACGCGCAGATCTTCGAGGGCACCGCCTTCACCACGCAGTTCTACAACACGTTCACGCCGATCGACGACGAGCGTTTCGTGCTGCACTCGCGCCTGCACATCAGGGACAGCGGATCGGCAGAAATCAACGAGGCGATCGGCAAGGCCTTCACGGACCGTTTCATGTTCGAGGTGGAGCAGGATCTGAAGGTGCTGAACTACAAGCGCCACCTGGTGAAACCGCGCCTGTGCGCCGGCGACGGCCCGATCCACCAGTACCGCAAGTACGCGGCGGAGTTCTTCGTCGACTGAGAGCCTGTGAATCTTTCGCCCGCCTGCTGCGACCGCCGTCGAAAGATTCACAGGCTCTGAGCCCTACCCCGCCAGCACCGCCCGGTACTGCTCCTCGACCTGGGTGACGCGCGGCCCGAAGTCGCGCGCCTTCCAGCGGCTCACGTCGAGCGGCGCCAGCACCGTGACGCGCAGCTGCAACGGCCGCAGCAGCATGCTGCCCCTGGGCATCGCGTCGCCGCTGTTGTGCAGCACCACCGGCACCACGGGCACTCCGGCCTTGTGCGCGAGCAGGAACGCGCCGTGGCGAAAAGGCGCCACGTCATCGCCATGGCCGCGCGTGCCCTCCGGTGCCACCGCGATCGAATGCCCGTCGCGCAGCGCCGCCATCCCGAGGCGCAGCGGTCCGCGCGCGGCCTCGCGGCTGCCGCGATCGATGAAGATCGCGCCCGAGGCGCGCATCAACGGACCGAGCACCGGGTTTGTCGCGAGTTCCTGCTTGCAGAAAGCGACCAGGTCGTGACGCACCAGCTGCGCCATCACCACCGCGTCGAGCATGCTCTGGTGATTGAAGATGAACACCGCGGGCCGCACGCGCTCGAGGTGATCGCGCCCCGCCACCTCGAGGTCCAGCCCGGCGAGCCCGGTGCCGAAATCGCCGAGCGCGCGCATCATGCTGTTGCGCGCCTCGCGCGGGGAGCGCGTGCCCAGCCATGCCGCACCGCCTGCCGCGGCAGCCGCCAGCAACGCGTTGCACGCCAGCCCGGTGCGCAGGGCTCCCTCCAGCGAAGGCACCGCGCGACTGCTGAATAGCAGCTGCGGCCAGGCCTCGCGCTGCGCGCGTTGCGCCAGTTCGGCCTGCGCGTTCACCGCGACCGGGAACCCGACCAGCTCCATCAGGGGCAGGTCGTCGAGCGAATCGGTGTAGAAGAAACTGTGCTCCAGGTCCACGCCAAAACGGCGTGCGACGCGCCGCCCGGCCGTCGCCTTGCCGCGCCCGAAGCAGGGCTTGCCGACGATGGCGCCGGTGAGCGTGCCACCCTTCACCTCCAGTTGCGTGCAGCACACCTCCTCGATGCCCAGGCGCCGCGCCACCGGCCGCGCCTGGAACTGCGTGGCCGACGTCACCATCACGATCTCGTGACCGAGGCGACGGTGCTCGGCGATCAGCCTGCGCGCCTCGCGGTAGATGTAGGGCTCGACATGGCGCTCGCAGACGCTTTCGGCGAAGGACTCGGCGTCGGTGAGCGCGGTGCCGGCGAAGTCCGCGCTGGCCTCGCCGATCAGGCGCTCGAAGCCGATGCGCGCGCGGCCGTACCGGATGTAGTTGAGACTCTGGCGGGCGAGCTGGCGCGGCGAGAGCAGCCCGCGGCGCGCCTGTTCGAACACCAGCGCGGCCATCGTATAGCCGGCGACCAGGGTACGGTCGAGATCGAAGAAGGCGATTCGACGGGTGTCCGTGGGCAACTCGCACACGCGCTGCAGGTGCTCCTCGAGGGTCCGGGGCGTCGACATGGCAATTCCTCCGCGCGTTGTCTGCAAGATGGTGCTGCAAGCGATGTGCCACGGAAAAACGCGGTGAATCCCGACGTTTCGGGCCGTCTCGCGCACCGCGATGGCGCGCCGCGCTTCAGCGCGGTGCGCAGGCACTGGCCGGCAGCACGCACCAGGGCGGCATGCCGGCGGCCGCCCAATTGAACACACGCGAGCGTGACAGGATCATGTCATCACGAGCGACGAACGCAGGCTTCTGCCGCGCGAAGCCGAGGAGGTTCCAGCTGATGCGCTGCGCCAGTGGCAGCGTGCTCACACGCCCTTCATTGCATCGAGGAACGCCTGGTTGGTGACGAGCACGGGCGTGTTGTCTTCCGCCAGGTGCGACCACTTGAGACTGATTCCGCCGTCCACGGTCAGGCACTGGCCCGTCATGTACGTTGCCATGTCTGACAACAGGAAGAGCACGGTTGCGGCGATCTCCTCGACGTTTCCCTTGCGCCCCATCGGGATCGCGCGGCGCTCCAGCACCGGATCGGGCGGCAGCAGCGACGCGGGGGAAGCCATCGCGCCGGGCGCCACGGCATTGACGCGGATGCCGGACGCCGCCAGTTCGAGCGCCATGGTCCGCACCACGGACAGCACCGCTGCCTTCGCCGCGCCATAGGCAACGTTGTAGGGTTGCGCGCCGAGGCCGGTGATCGACGAGATCGCCACCAGCGAGCCCGGTCGCCCCTGCTCGCGCAACCGCGCCGCCACGGCCTGGCTGATGAAGAACATGGAGTCGAGGTTCCTGGCGAACAGCGCGCGCCAATTCTCCCGGGAAACATCGGTTGCGGGCCCCCACGTCGGCGGTGTCCCGCCGCCCACGACGCTGACGAGCCCATGGAGATCTCCACGCGTGTTGCGCACGCTATCCATGACGGTGGCCACGCCGGCGGCGGTCTCCACGTCGGCCGCGACCGGAATGACCGCAAGCCCCTGCGACACCAGCGGACCGAGATGCTGGTCGAGATTGGCCTGGTTGCGACTCACCCCGATCACGGTCGCACCGGCCCGCGCGGCCATGCGCGTGACGGTGGTCCCCAGCCCGCCGCCGCCCGCGCCCGACACAACGACGATGCGGCCATCGAGCCGCAAGAGATCCTGTTCCATCTGCCCCCCTTCGTGATTGTCGAACCGGGCCTCGTGGCCATGCCTCTGCCCGATGCGCACGTGCGGCGCGAAGGCCGATTCCCTGCGTTTCACGCTAGCAGGAACGCCATGCCCGGACAACAGCAGCGGGAGCAACGCGCAACGAGGTACGGTACAATTTTTCGGATTGGCCGCCGACGAATGCCGATGACGCAGCGTGGCGATGGCGAGACCGAGGAAGGATTCAGCATGTCGAACGCGGTGAATGACGGGCGTCGGATCGTGGCGGGCAGGTCGATCCGCTGGGACGAGGAGCGCGCGAACGAGGCCTATGCGCAGGGGTTCTGGGTTCGCGAGACGCTGGCCGAGGCGCTGGCGCGCGCAGCATCCGGGGACCCGGAGCGCGTTCTCATCATCGACGGCCCGGTGCGCATCGACGCCCGCAGCCTGCACGCACAGGCATCCGCCCTGGCGCAGACCCTGGCGGCACGGTTTGCGCCGGGAAGCGTCATCTCCTTCATGCTGCCCAACTGGCACGAAGCCGCGGTCATCTACCTGGCAACGACGCTGGCGGGCATGGTCGCGCACCCGGTGCTGCCGTCGCTGCGCGAGCACGACCTGTGTTTCATGCTGAAGGATGTCGAGAGCCGGATGATCTTCATACCGGCGCAGTTTCGCGGACACGAGTCCGCGCAGATGCTGACGCGGGTCGTGCAGCAGCTCGATACGCCGCCGCAGGTGGTCGTCGTGCGCGGCGATCGCGGCGAGCACATCGCTTATGACTCGTTGTTCTCGGGCGTCGCGCCGCAGCCGCTGCCGGCGCCCGATCCGGATGCCGTGCGGATGATCATGTATACATCCGGGACCACCGGCAGCCCCAAGGGCGTCATGCACAGCCACAATTCGATTCACGCGCTGATCCGCCAGATCGGCAGGCACTGGCTGGTCGAGCCGGGCGACCGATTCCTCGTCGCGGGTCCCATCAGCCACATCGGCGGCTCCATCTACGCGTTCGAGTGCCCGCTGCTGCTGGGCGCAACGGCCGTGTTGATGGAGCGCTGGGATGCCGACGAGGCGATCGGCCACCTCGTGGCCGATCGCTGCACGCATTTTGCCGGCGCCACGCCCTTCCTCGTGCAGACACTCGCCGCGGCGCGACGCGCGCAGACGCGTCTTCCGGAGCTCAAGCTCTTCGTGTGCGG
>JAKJFB010000133.1 GCA_022705125.1 Pseudomonadota bacterium | reverse complement strand
ATGACGTTCTGCCCGGCTCTCAGGAAGACCGGCGTGTGGGGCCGTGTTGCGCTCAGCTGCGTGAGCGCCTCGCCATTGACGGAAACGTTCAGCAGGTAGTTGCCGTTGTCCATCAGGTGTACATACGGTTGCGCGGATCCAGTGGCCGCGTTCCAGGCGCAGCCGGGTGTGACCGAGGCGTATGACTTGCCGCTGGCGGCATATTCCAGCGTGCCGTCGGCGCTGAACGTGTTGCCGGAGGTGTCCGGCAGCGCGCACATGTCGGTTTGCACGGTGAACCGGTACGTATCGGCCGTCTTGCGGTTGAGCGCCACGACGACCGTGTTGTTGCCATCGGCGAGCCAGACATCGGTGGCCGGGTCGGCGCTCGTGAGCGTCGCCACGGTAGCGCTGTTGAGGAGTACCGTCGCGCTGGCATTGCTCTTCGGGTTGAAGAGTCCGGCCTGCACCACCGGCGCCAATTCGCCGGTGACCGGGTCGGCGGCACATTGCACCGCGCTGGAGGCGTAGGTCTTGCCGCTCGCTCCGATTTGCACGGTTGTCGCCGCCCAGGCGGATGTCCCGAGGGCCATGAAGGCCGCACACGCGGCTACTGTCGAGAATGCGAGTCGCTTGTCCTGCATGGTTTGCTCCCTGTCGATGTCATCGTGCCGGCACCAGCGACATGGCTGGCCGGGCGGATGAGCTGCCG
This sequence comes from Pseudomonadota bacterium, assembly GCA_022705125.1. The sequence goes on along the minus strand of JAKJFB010000133.1, from coordinate 6,761 downwards.
TGGTAAATCCCGTAGTGGCCATCAGTCTATTCCGGTAACCTTAAATGAAGCTTAAGAGGCTCGGGCGATCGGCGCGTACCGTGAACCTGAATTGACGGCGACAGGGGGCGCCTCACCGCCAGGGTGCTCCCGCGGGCGGCGAGGGGGGATCCCGGGGGCAGCGGGGGTCGCATATGTTGGCTGATTTCGCGGTCGAGCACTTTGAAGGCGAGCGCCTGCACCGGGAGCTGGCGTCGATCCGCGCGCGGGCGCCGGTGAGCCACGCGCTCTTCGCCGGACAGCCCGCGATACTCATCACGGGGCATCAGGCACTCGCCGAGGCATTCCGCGACAACGAGCGCTTTCCGCCGGCCGATGCCTACCGCATCACCATCGAGCCGGTGCAGGGCGTGACTTTCCAGACCATGGAGGATGAGCAGCATCGGCTCTATCGCCGGCTGGCCACGCCCGCCTTTCGCTCGCGCGCCGTGGATGCCATGGAGCAGGAGGGCCTGGCGCGCATTGCGCACGAGCTGCTCGATCGCCTGGCGGGCACGAGGCAGGCCGATCTGGCCGCGTCCTTCACGCACCGCGTGGCATTCCTGGTGATCAGCCGCATGCTCGGAATTCCTGCTCACCGGGAAGATGTGTTTCGCGATTGGGCGGTGGGTTTCCTGGAGTACCCCCGCGATCCCGAGCATTCACGGCGCTGCGCGGCGCAGATCACCGACTACCTGCTGCCGATCATCGCGCAGCGCCGGCGCGAGCCGCGCGACGACGTCGTTTCCGCGCTGGCGATGGCAGACGCCGACGGACACCGCCTGACGGACGAGGAGATCCTGGCGCACATCCGGCTGTTGTTCAGTGCCGGGGCATCCACCACGACCGACGCGCTGGGCAACCTGCTGTATGCACTGCTGAGCGAGCATCAGCGTTGGGAACGCCTGCTCGCGGAGCCGGCGCTGCGCGGCAATGCCATCGAGGAACTGCTGCGCTGGGAGACGCCGGTGGCGGTGCTGCCGCGCCTGTCCGCTCCCCGGCCGGTGGAGTTTTTCAGCGTCGGGATTCCACCCGCCACGTTCTGCCTGTTTGCGATCGCCGCGGCCAATCGTGATCCGGCCGTATTCGAGCACCCGGATCGCTTCGACCTCGAGCGCGACAGCGGCAGGAAGCTGCTCAGCTTCGGTCCGGGCCCGCGCCTGTGCCCGGGCATGCATCTGGCCCGTCGTCAGCTGGCTGTTGCACTCGACGTGCTGATGGCACGCCTTCCGGACCTGCATCTGCTCGACGTGGACGCCGCTCGGCCGCGGGGAGCGATCCTGCGTGGTCCGGCTCGACTGCCCGTGGCCTGGTAGGCGTCGATTGCCGGTTTTGCCACTTCGTCAGTGCCGGGATGATAATCGGCCCGGCCTGATTACCCGCAATGTCACCATCAGCCAGGAAGTCGTCATGTTGGTCACTTTTTCCTGCCCCGCGTATGCGCACATCACCATGTTCGGCGACGTGGCGGTCCGACTGCTGGAATTGATGGGACACAGCGGCACGGTGCCCGGCGCCCTGCTTGCGGATGAAGTTCAACCGGCGCTCGAACGTCTCGAGGCCGCGGTCTCGCCGGGGAAGCAGCTGCCCGCGCCGGACGAAGCGGCGCAGGACGAGGATGAGGAACCTGCCGTGAGTCTGCGCCATCGCGCGTTGCCGCTGATCGAATTGCTCGAGGCAGCGGTGCAGGAACAATGCAACGTGATGTGGGACCGCAATTGAGTTGCGATCCGGGCCTGGCAACGGGCGTGAATCATTCCGGGCGAGGTTTTGCTGCCATATTCAGACGACCAAGAGCGCGTCATCCACCTCCTGCGCCCACGCCAGCAGGCCGCCTTCGAGGTGCGCCGGGGACTGGATGCCCGCTTGCGAGGCGAGCGCGCATGCGGCGAGGCTGCGGGTGCCACTGCGGCAGACAAAGACCGGCGTGCGCAATGGCGGCAGCTCGAGCAGACGATCGGCAAGTTGCGCCAGGGGAATGTTCAGCGCACCGCTCAGGAAACCGGCCTCGAATTCATACGGCTCGCGCACATCCACGAGCACCAGCGAGGGATCGCCGAGCAGCGCTTGCAGCTGGCGTGCCGACAGGCAGCGAACCGGTTCAGGCGATGAGACGCTGCACGGTTGCGGCGCATCCTGCGGCGCAGAAATGGCGGGATCGGAGCCGCACACGGCACAGTCCTCGCGGCGCGCGAACCGGAATTCATCGAAGCGCATCTCGAGCGCGTCATACGTGAGCAAGCGCCCGACCAGCAGCTCGCCGGTGCCCGTGATGATCTTGATCGCTTCCGTCGCCTGGATCGTGCCGAGCACCCCGGGCAATACACCGAGCACGCCGGCCTGCGCGCAATTGGGCACCAGCCCCTCGGCAGGCGGCTCGGGGAAGAGGCAGCGATAGCACGGACCGCCACCGGGAATACAGGTCAGTGCCTGGCCTTCGAAGCGATGAATGGCCGCGCACACCAGGGGTTTGCCGAGGATCACGCAGGCATCGTTGACGAGGTAACGCGTGCCGAAGCGATCCGTGCCGTCGAGCACGACATCGTAATCCGCGACAATCCCGATCACGTTGCTCGCACGCAGCTCGACGCGATGCGCGATCACGTCGATCCCGGGATTCAGCGCACGCAGGCGCCGTGCCGCTGCATCGGCCTTGGGTTCGCCCACGCTGGCGGTGTCGAACAGCAGCTGGCGCTGGAGATTGGAGATATCGACCACGTCGAAATCGACGATGCCGATCGTACCCACGCCCGCCGCGGCGAGGTAGAGGACCGATGGCGAGCCCAGGCCGCCGGCGCCGATGACGAGCACCTTCGCGGCCCTGATTTTTGCCTGTCCCGCGACCCCGATCTCGCGCAGCGCGAGGTGACGGCTGTAGCGGGCCACTTCGGCCGGCGACAGGCTCACCTCAGCCTCCGCTCAGGGCGCAGATCAGGTGCACCGTGTCGCCGTCGACCACGGGTTGCGACAGCGCTGTCACCTCGGTGGTGTTCACGAACAGGCGGATATGGCGGCGGATGCGATGCTGCTCGTCGATCATGCGAAAGCGCATGCCGGGGAAGCGCTGATCCAGGTCGGCGAGCACCTCTGTCACGGAATCGCCGGTGGCAGGCACTACAGCGGCGCCTGCGGTGTAGGAGCGCAGGGGGCTGGCGATTCTGACGGTGCAGGACATGGGGGGGAGCCGGGGTGGCCTATACCGCGTGCGTGACCGCATGAATCTGCGGCAGGTTGCGCGCGATGCTCCGCCATGATTCGCCCTCATTGCTGCTCGCCCATACCTCCCCTTGCGTCGTGCCGAAGTAAACGCCGACGCGTTGCTGCGTATCGGCGCACATGGCCTGGCGATACACTGTGAACCACGCCTGCGCGGCGGGCATGCCCTTGTCCTGGCGTTGCCAGCTCCTGCCGCCGTTGCGCGTCACGTACACCGCCGGCTTCCCGGCGATGGAGGTTCGCGGCCAGACGGTGGTGCCGTCCATGGGGAACACCCACGCGGTATCCGGGTCGCGCGGATGCAGCACGATCGGGAAGCCGATGTCGCCGATGCGCCTGGGCATGGCCCTGCCGATTCGCTTCCATTCCTGTGCAGGACGATCGATGCGGTAGATGCCGCAGTGGTTCTGGTGATACAGGCGATCGGGATGCAGGGGATGCAGCGCCACGCAGTGCGGGTCGTGACCGAACTCGATGGAGGGATCCGGAATGAAATCCGCTTCCACGCCCTTGTTCAGCGGCTTCCAGTCCTGGCCGCCGTCGGTGGACTCGAAGATCCCGCCAATCGATATGCCGATATACAGGTGCCGCGCATCGCGCGGATCGACGAGGATGGAGTGCAGGATCTCGCCGCCCGGCGTGCCCGAGCCCGGCGCCCATTGCGCGCGCAGCGGATGATCGTTGAAGCCTGCCACCGGTTCCCAGCGATCGCCACCGTCTTCCGAGCGGAACAGGCCCGCCGGAATCGTGCCCGCGTACCACGCGCCCGGCTCCTCCCGGTTTCCGGGCGTCAGCCAGAACACCGCCTCCACGGCGCGGCTCGCCTCGCCGTGAGCTGCGGTGCGAAACGCCGGCGGCTGCTTCACTTCCGTCCACTTGCGCCCGCGATCCGTCGAGCGATACATCGTCGGACCGAGGTGTCCCGTTTTCGCGGCCATCAGGACCACCCCGGGATCACGCGGGTCCTGCACGATGTGGTGGACGATGTGCCCCAGGAACTGCGGGCCGCTCAATGTCCAGTTGCGCCGGGCGGCATCGCTGCGCAGCGCGAACGCGCCCTTGCGCGTGGCGATCCAGAGTGTGTGGCTCATAACGCACTCCCGGAGATCCAGGCGGGATGTCACGATCGCGCCGAAGCCGATGCCTGTCAACTCGCACGCGGACAGCATCGCCTGCCATATGTCGCGACGAGTTGGGTTGATTGCTCCAGGATTCGGGAGGATTCTTCGGGGCGGTGCCGGGCCGCGAGTCGATTCGCCGGGACGCCGGGGTATCCGGTTCATGCAATCAGGGGATCATCCATGAGCAAGGCGCAACGCAGTCACGTTGCTGATCTTCGCGGCGCCAGCCGCCTGGCTATCGATGCCACGGCGGGGCTCGCCGGGCTGGTCGAGGCGATTCACGCCAACGTCGCGCGCACGCCGACGAAGCTGGGTGGCCCCATCGTCGGTGGCGCGGTGAACGGGATCACCGGACTGGTCTACAACAGCGTCAGGGGCGTCACGCGCGCGGTGGGGGGCGGCCTCGATCTCGCACTGCGCGCGGTGCCATCCGCGCTCGGAGAAATGGAGTCGATGCCGGCGCGCGAACGCCTGGTGGCCGTGGTGAACGGTGTGCTCGGCGACTACCTGGTCGCGACGGACAACCCGCTGGCGATCACGATGCGCATGCGCCGTGACGGCAAGCCGCTCGCGCTGAGCCGCGAGGCGCTCACCTCGGTGATACCGAGCACGAGCACGAAGCTGCTGGTCCTCGTCCACGGTCTGTGCATGAACGATCTGCAGTGGACGCGCGACGGGCACAACCACGGTGTGGCGCTCGCGAAGGACCTGGGCTACACGTCCGTCTATCTGCACTACAACACCGGGCTGCACATTTCGACCAACGGACGTGCGTTCGCCGAAGCACTCGAAGCTCTCGTCGCCGCCTGGCCGGTGCCGCTCGAGGAACTCGCCATCGTGGCGCACAGCATGGGTGGGCTGGTCACGCGCAGCGCGCTCGATATGGCCACGGGCGCCGGTCAGGCGTGGCCGCAATTGCTGCGCAAGCTCGTTTTTCTCGGTACGCCGCATCATGGCGCGCCGCTCGAGCGGGGCGGGCACTGGATCCACACCGTGCTCGGGAAGACGCCCTACATCGCGCCGCTGGAGCGCCTCGGACGGATTCGCAGCGCCGGCATTACCGATCTGCGTCACGGCAGCGTGCATGACGAGGACTGGCAGGGCCGCGATCGCTTCGCGCACGGCAACGATCCGCGGCGCCCCTTGCCGCTGCCGCGCGATGTGCGCTGCTACGCGATCGCGGGAACGATCGGCAGCGCGGAAACGCAGTTGCGTGAGCAGCTGCTCGGGGACGGCCTCGTACCGGTGCCGAGCGCGCTCGGGCAGCATCGAGACGCGCGCTTCACGCTGGCGTTTCCGAAGTCGCACCAGTGGATCGCCGCGGACACCAGCCACTTCGATCTGCTCGGCCGGGCCGCGGTGTATCGCCGGATCCGCAAGTGGCTCGCGGCATGACGAGGTGCGTCAGCCCGGGTGCACATCGACAGGATGCGTCCGGCGGACCGGATTGACAGGAGCGCGGGCGCACAAAGATAGTGAGCCTCGCGCACCTGGTATCCGGAAACCCTTCAGATGGCAGTGAATCATGTTCCCCGGTGAGCGCGACATCGATCGCGCCGTCGCCGAATTGCAGGAGGGCCTTCCCGAGCAGCTGTGGCCGCTCGCGCGCGTGGCCTACAACTACCGGTGGTGCTGGGCCGCCGAGGGTCCCGCGGTCTTTGCGGCGATCGATCCCGAGCGCTGGGCGCGCACCGGGGGCAATCCGTTGCGCCTGCTCACCGAGGCGCACCGCTCGACGCTCGGGCGCGCCGCCCGCGACGCCGGATTCGTCGACCGGGTCGGGCGTCTGGCGCACGAACTCGCAGTTGACCGGGCGAGACCCTGGCGAGCCGGTGTGGCCAGCCCGGATCGCCCGATCGCGTTCTGCTGTGCCGAATTCGGTGTGCATGGTTCGCTGCCCATATACTCGGGCGGGCTCGGCATACTGGCCGGCGATATCCTGAAGGAAGCCTCCGACCTGGCGCTGCCGATGGTCGGGGTCGGGCTGCTGTATCGCACGGGTTATTTCCACCAGCGCATCGACGTCTCGGGCCTGCAGCACGAATACTGGCTCGACGCCGATCCCGACCGGCTGCCGTGCGTCAGGGTCACCGATAGCGACGGGCGGCCGCTCACCGTCGAGGTTCCCATCAACGATGAAAGCGTCACCGCGCAGGTGTGGCGCGTCGACGTGGGGCGAGTGGCGCTCTACCTGCTCGACACCGATCTCCCGGTCAACAGCGCGGTCGGACGCTGGGTCACGTCACGGCTCTATGAAAGCAACCGCACGATCCGGCTGGCGCAGTACGCCGTGCTCGGCGTCGGCGGGGTGCGGGCCCTGCGCGCGCTCGGCATCGCTCCGGCCGTCTATCACGTCAACGAGGGGCACGGCGCGCTCGGCGTATTCGAGCTGCTGGCCCAGGCCCG
>JAKJFB010000132.1 GCA_022705125.1 Pseudomonadota bacterium | reverse complement strand
GAGATGTTCGGGCTCGAGATGCCACGCACGTTGTAGCTCTGCTGCGTGAAGGTCTCGCCGTCAGCCTCGAAACCCGGGATGAAATCGTCGATCTGCTGCAGGGTCAGCGCACCGGTGTTCAGGATGTCCCGGGACGTGAAGGTACCCACGGCCACCGGCACGTCGAGCGATGCCTGCTCGCGCTTCTGTGCCGTCACGACGATCTCCTCGAGCTCCACGCGCGAGACCGGCGGTTGCGCCAGCGCCAGTGGTGCGAAGGCGCCCAGCAGGGCCGCGCCTGCGCCGAGAGCGCCTGCGGCGCGAACAAAAGCGGCCAACGGCCGGACCATGGTTTCCATGCATACCCCTTGCGAATCGCTGTTGTTGTTGTGTGCCGGATCCGGCGCCGCTCGCGTCGTGATGAAGCCGGCCCGGGGATGTTAGCATCCACCCATCCAGCGGTCAGCAGGGCATCCGATGCACGCACACGCAGTCACCAACCCGGGCGCCGCGCTCCTGGCATGCATGCAGCGCATCGCGGCGGCCGGGCTGTCGCAGGGCAGCTCGGGCAACGCGTCCGTTCGCAGTGCGAACGGGTTCTGGATCACGCCGACGGGAATGCCGCCGCAACGCATGCGCGCCGACGATGCGGTCGAGATCGATCCGGGGGGCCGAGTGCTCGCCGGGACGCTGCGCCCGTCCAGCGAATGGCCGATGCATGCGGCGATCTACCGCGCGCGCCCCGACGCGCAGGCGATCGTGCATTGCCACTCGCGCCACGCCACCGCGCTCGCCTGCTGCGGGCGCGACATCCCGGCGTTCCACTACATGGTGGCCGTGGCCGGCGGCGACTCGATCCGCTGTTCGCCCTATGCGCTGTTCGGCTCGCAGGCACTGGCCGAACAAGCCGTGGCGGCCCTGCGCGAACGTCGCGCCTGCCTGCTCGGCAACCACGGCCAGATCGCGATAGGCGACTCGCTGGAATCGGCGCTGGCGCTGGCGATCGAGGTGGAGGAGCTTGCGGCGCAGTATGGCGCAGCGCTCGCGATCGGCGAGCCGCGCCTGCTCGACGGCGCGCAGATGCGCGAGGTGATCGGACGATTCGCCGGTTACGGTCAGCCGCAACGGCGCGACGAACCCTGACCCGCGCAGGGAGCGGGCTTCAGCCGTTGCAGCCCAGCAGCGTGAGCTCCTGCGCCGGCTTGATCGTGTAGCGCGGCGCGGCGATCCGGTTGGCGCGCGCCAGCGCCTGCGGGCTGTCGCAGCCCTGCTTGCGCGCGATGCTCGCCAGCGTATCGCCGCGCTTCACCACGTAGCGCTTGCCGCCACCGTTGGCCACGCCGCCGGGCTGGCGCGCGTCCTGCAGCAGCATGGCGAGCTCCGCCATGCGGCCGTCGACGCACTGGCTGCGGTAGACCTCGGCCAGCGGGGCCGGCATCGCCACGCTGGAGCCTGCGGGCAGGCGCTTGTTGGGATCGACGCGCGGATTGAGGTTGCGCAGGGTGCGGAACCAGCCGTCGCGGCTGCCGGCCTGGCCAAGGCAGACGGTGAGCTCGCTCAGCGTCATCGCCTTCACCAGCTGCACCTGGCCCGGCGAGGCATCGACCCGCGGGAACTCCAGCCCGTAGTCCTCCGGGTGCAGGAACAACCACGCCGCCGCCAGCACGTAGGGCACGTACTCCTGCGTCTCGCGCGGGAGCTTTCCCTGGATCTCGCCGGACCAGTAGTTCTTGCTGCGCGAGCTCTGCGCCAGGCGCCGCATCCGGCCTTCCCCGCCGTTGTAGGCCGCGAGCGCCATTTCGAGATTGTTGTTGAGATGGCGGAACTGCTCGTTCAGGTACGCCACGTTGGCGCGCGCCGCAGCCGCCGGATCGTAGCGCGTGTCGAAGCCGTTCTGGTTGTTCAGCCCGAAACGCAGCCCCGTGTGGTACATGAACTGCAACGGACCCGCGGCACCGGATTGCGACACCGCGTGCACCTTGCCGCCGGACTCCTTGGCCATGATCCCGAACAGCAGCGCCTCCGGCAGGCCGGCCTCTTCGTAGGCCGGCCACATCAGGTGACGCATGTATTCATAGTTCTCGTAGGCGTCGATGAGGTTGGGCCGCATCCAGGTCAGCCAGTCGTGCAGCGCGGCCTTCACCGGGCCGTTGATCTTGATGATCTTCGCCAGATCATGGCCATGCAGCAGGTTCACCGAGCGCTGCGCCTCGGGCACATCGCTGGAGAGCATCGCGGCCTCGACCTGCGGTCGCGGCTCGATTTGCGCGAAACCCTCCGCCGCGTTGGTCAGCACGGCGCTGCGCAGGGACAGCAGGTTGCCGTAGGCCGACATGAAGCGCTGCGGCTCGCAGCCCGGCGTGCTGACGCAGGCATCGCCACCGGTGGCCAGCTCGGTCGCCGCGCTGGTGAGGAGTTGCCGCGCGGTGTCGTTATCGCCTTCGCGCAGTGCCTGCACGCCGTCGCGATAGCGCGTCAGCGACTGCTCCATGGCCGCATACAGCTCGTCGGGAGTCTTCGCCTCGGCCTGCTGCTGGCGCGGCTGGCCGGAACAGGCGACCAACACCACGGCCGGCACCAGCGCCGTCGCCATCAGCAAGCGCATGCGGTGCGGCCGGAACAGCCGCTCGCCGGCGGCGATCATTCTGCGCATCCTGTATACCTTTCGTTGAGCCAGCGTTGCCTGTTGTCCTGCCGCGAAGGTTAGCCGCAGGGGTGCCCTGCGGCAAGCGTCGGACGCGGATGGCAACGCGCGGCCTCACGCGCGGATTCCCGACGCAGCCGGAGCAGGCCGGGCCGCGCAGCGCCGGAGACAGGCGAGCCGGCCGTTTGCTATTGTCACCGCCCTCAGCACCGGGCACACGATACCGAGCCGATGAACCTTGGCGAGCGCTTCCGCCTCACCCTTTTCACCAACCGCCCGGCACTGGCTGGCGCCGCAGATCGCGCCGGAGTGGACCGTATCGGCCCAGACCTGGAACGCCTGGGCAAGCTGGAACGCCAGCGCGGGATGGGCACCTGGATTTCCGACCACACCGAGGCGGACCTCCCGAACGTTTTCGCGGCGCTAGGCCGCTCGCAGCGCTTCGTGCGCTGCAATCCGCCCCACGCTTGCCTCGCGCAGGAGATCGAGCGCCTGGTCGCTTGTGGCGCCCAGGTCATCATGCTGCCGCACTTCCATTCGGTCGGCGAAGCCGGGCATTTCGTGCGCGCGGTCGATGGCAGGGCGAGGACGGTGCTGCTGGTCGAGACCGTGAGCGCGGCATCCCGGGTCGGGCAGCTGTGCCGGATCGAGGGCTTGGACGAGATCCACTTCGGGCTGAACGACCTGTCGCTGGACCTCGGCGTGAAGAACCACTTCGCGGTGCTCTGCAGCACGCTGCTCGAAGACGCCTGCGCGACACTGGCGGCGGTCGCTTTCCCCTTTGCCGTAGGCGGCATCGGCCGCGCGCTGGACGCGACGCTCCCCGTTCCCTCCGAGCTCGTGTACGCGCAATACCCGCGCCTGGGCGCGACCGGCGCACTGGTGTCGCGCGTGTTCTTCAAGGACCTGCCGGAAGAGCAGTTCGCCGCGGCGGTGACCCGCGCCCGCGAGCGGCTGACGTACTGGTCGCAACAGTCCGCCGGCAGGCTACGCGAGGCCCGCGAGGAACTGGATGCACTGGTGGTGGCAGGCATGAGCCGGGCCGGCCGGTGAGCGGCGCCGCGCCGCCGCCCGGGGCCGTGTCGCGCTGGAGCGCCTGCTTCCAGGCGGGCCGGCTCGACGAGTGCCAGCGGCTGGCGCAGGAGCTGGTCCGGGACTGCCCCGATTCGGGCAAGGCCTGGCAGCTGCTCGGCATGAGCCGCTTCGCCCGGGGCGACCTGCGCCAGGCGCTGGTGCATCTGCGCCGCGCCGCGGCGATCGAGGGCGGCGACCGCTCGATCTGGGACAATCTCGGCATCGTGCTGCACAAATCCGGCGATCATGCCGGCGCACGCGCGGCGTTCACGACGGCACTGGCGCTCGCACCCGCCGCGGCGGGCATCTGGTCGAACGCCGCGGGCAACGAGCTCGACGCCGGCAACGCCGCCGAGGCGCAGCGACTGGCGGCCAGGGCGGTCGCCCTCGCGCCGCAACTCGCCACCGGCTGGCTGCAGCTCGGCAACGCGCTCTCGCGGCTGCAGCGCAGCGTGGAGGCCGAGGCCGCGCTGCGCGAGGCGCTGCGCATCCAGCCCCGCCATCCCGAGGCGCTGATCAGCCTGGGCACGACGCTGGCGGCGCAGAACCGACTGCGCGAAGCCTGCGCGGCGGCGGAGGCGGCGCTGCGGATCGACCCCGGCCTTTCCCGCGCGCACGTCAACCTCGGCAGCATTCACGACCGACTCGGTGACACTCGGACCGCGCGCGATCACTACCGCAAGGCCCGCGAACTGGATCCGGCGGACCTCGGCAGCTGGAGCAGCGAGCTTTACTGCCTGTCACACGACGCGAGCCTGGACGCACAACAGGTCTTCGACGCCCACAAGGCATTCGGCGAGCAGGCCGAGGCCCGCTTCGGCACGCAACCGGCGCCGCATGCGAACGACCGTGATCCCGCGCGCCGGCTGCGCGTGGGCGTCGTGTCGGGCGATTTCCGGGATCATCCGGTGGCGCGCTTCCTGGAGCCGGTGTGGCGCGAACGGGATCGCGCGCAGCTGCAGCTCCTCGCTTACGACACCAACCCGGCCGCGGACGCCATGGCGCAGCGCCTGCGCGCGCTCGCCGACGCGTGGGCCGACGTGTCGACGCTCAGCGACGAGGCGCTCGCGGCGCGCATCCGCGCTGACGGCATCGACATACTCATCGACCATTCCGGGCACACGGCCGGGAACCGCCTCGGTGTCTTCGCCCGCAAGGCCGCGCCGGTGCAGGTGATGTGGGTCGGCTATCCCGGGACCAGCGGCCTGCGCACGATGGATTACCGGTTGGTCGATCCGGTGCTGGCGCCGCCCGGGCGCTTCGACCACCTGTTCATCGAGCGCCTCGCCTACCTGCCCGTCATGCTCGTCTTCGGCAAGCCCGAGCGGTTGCCGGCGCTGACGCCGCCACCGCTCGCGCGCAACGGCTACATCACCTACGGCAGCTTCAACCGGATGAACAAGCTCGGCGACGCGGTGATCGCGCTGTGGGCTGAAATCCTCCGGCGTACTCCCGGATCACGGCTCGTGCTGGGCGCCGTGACCGACGATGCAGTCGCCGAGGCGCTGCGCGGGCGCTTCGCGGCCCGCGGCATCGCGCACGGGCGCATCGCCTTCCTGCCGCGCCTCGACATGGCCGGCTACCTCGCGGCGCACGAACGGATCGACCTGCTGCTGGATGCCTTTCCGTGGGCCAGTTCGACGACGGCCCAGTTCGGGCTGTGGATGGGTGTGCCCACGCTGACGCTGGCAGGCGATTCGCTGGTGGCGCGCCTCGGCACTGCCGCCATGTCGGCAGCCGGGCTGGACCGGTTCGTGGCCGGATCGGCGCCACAGTATGTTGAAATTGCAGTGCGCACGGCGGCGCAGCCCGACGAGCTGCAGCGCCTGCGCTACTCGCTCAGGAACCGGCTCGAGGAAGACCGCCACCGCGTCCCGGCGCAGGTAGCGAGGGCGCTGGAAGTCCGACTGCGCCAGATGTGGCAGCGTTGGTGCGCCGGACTTGCTCCGTGCGTGCTGGATAGCTAAGGAAACCAGGAGGCCTCATGGGCAACGACGGCATCAAGGACACGCAAACGGTGGCAGCCGACGGCCGCATGCTGCGCGAGCTGATCGACGGTGTGCATCTCCACGAGATGCAGAACATCATCACGCGCAACGGCACCACCACCGAGGTGGTGCGTCGCGACTGGGACATCGGCCGCCTCGCGATCAACCACATGATCCACGTCACGCTGCGTGCGCACGCCATCAGCGCGTGGCACAGTCACCACCTGCAGACCGACAGGATCTTCGTCACCGACGGGACGTTGCGCATCGTGCTGTTCGACGACCGGGAGGGCTCGCCGACGAAGGGCAAGCTGGACGTGCTGCACCTGGGCCGCATGCGCCCCGCGACGCTGCTGATCCCGCCCTTCGTCTGGCACGGGATCCAGAACCTCGAGAACCAGGCCAGCAGCTTCGTCAATTTCTTCGATCGCGCCTATTGCTACGAGAACCCGGACGAGTGGCGGCTGCCGACGGACACCGACGCCATTCCCTACCGGTTCGCGCCCGACTGAACGGGCGCGGCGCCCGGTGCGGGATCAGTTCTTCACCTGCAGCATGTACTCGGCCACCGCGAGGCGTGTCGCCGCGTCGAGGTAGTTCTGCGGCGGCATCTCGGGATAGTCGTCGCGCTTCTTCACCGGGTTGGCGATGTAGTCCGCGAGCCCCTGCGGATTGTCCATGTACAGCGCCTGTATCACCTGCACCGGCGGGCCGATCATGCGCCCGGTATAGATGTGGCAGCCACTGCAGACGCCGAGGTAGGCGATCTTGCCGCGCTCGTCGGGCGCGATCACGCGCGCCGGCACCGGCGGCAGCAGGTAGGTTTCGGTCGCCGCGGTGTTGCTGAAGTCGCATTCGGCGAAATCCTTCACGCCGACGGTCACGTAGCGCCCGCGGTTGCGGATGCAGCTGCCGGGGCTGGGACCGACGCGCACGATGTCGGGATTGCCTCGCTGCAGTTCGGTCAGCATCAGCGCCTTCACCTCGGGGATGGTGTCGTAGCCGTTGTCGAGCATCGTGTTGTCGAGGATCTTCACGCGGTCGGAGTTCGGCTCCGACTCCGGGTCGACCGTGATGTTCGCGGCGTTCGCGTGATCGGTCACGAGGATGCCGGCGGTCTTGTTGTCCGAGATGATGTTGCCCTCGATCACCACGTCGTCGGCCGCCATGATCAGCACGCCGGTGCCCGGCGGGATCCCCGCCACCGTGGAGCCAGGTGCGCCGAAGTTGTCGTGGTTGTTCCCGACGATGAAGTTGTGGCGGATGATCACGTCGAAGGTGGTCTTGATCGGCAGCCCCGGCGTCACGAAGGCCAGTATCCCGCCGGTGTTGTTGTGCACGTAGTTGTTCTCGACGATCGCGTGACGGCTGTTCTCGATCTCGATGCCGGCAACGCTGTCGAAGACGTCGTTGTGCGCCACGTGGATGTTGTCGCTCATGCCAACATAGATCGCCGCGTCCTCGATTCCCGAGACCACGTTGTGCTCGACCACCCCGTTCTGGCCCAGCTGCGGGAAGATGCCGTAGACGCCGGTGTCGACGATCAGGTTGTTGCGGATCTCGAAGTTGTTGCCGGCCTGGCTCATGATGCCGTTGCCCTTGTACTTCGTGATCGCGAGGTTCTCCACCACCACGTTGTTGCCGGAGTACAGGATCGCGTCGTTCAGCTTGCCCTGGCCGTCCAGCACCGCGCGCCGCCCTTCCTCGATCACGCCGATCAGGCGGATGCCGTCCTTGTCGATGTAGACGGTCTCGTGATAGGTCCCGGGCAGGATCTGGATCGTGGTGCCGGGCGCGGCGCGCTTCACCGCTTCCTG
>JAKJFB010000131.1 GCA_022705125.1 Pseudomonadota bacterium | reverse complement strand
ATACTCCTCGCCATACCCCGGATCGGGATAGGCGAGCGTGACGCTGAGCGCGTCATCTGACAGCGCGCACAGCCGGCGCAGCGAGGCTGCCGCCGCCGCGAAGAAAATCTCGCAGTCGGCCGGCTCCGCCGCCTCGTGCAGCATGCCTCCGACTAGGCGGATCGAGACCGCGTCGCGCCCGGATTCGACCTCGATGCGGAAGCTGCCGCTGATCAGGCGGTGGTAATGCCCCATCACCTCCATCAGTTCCTGCACGTTGCGACAGCACATCAGCGCGTAACCGAGCTCGCCGAGCGCGGCCACCGAGATGCGGCTGCCGAAATGCAGCGCGAAACCCGGATCGCCGCAACGGCGCAGGCAGTTCTCCAGCATGCGCGTCTGGTCGCGCAGCGAGATGCGGGTATCGGGCGCACCGAGCGCTCCCTCGTCGATCGAGGTGCCCTCCAGCACCTGGGACGGGGTGATGCCGAAATCGGCGGCGACCTCGACCATGATCGCCCCGATCGGCGCGGGCAGGTCGTGGCGCGGGACCCTCAGGCGATGCACCATCATTGGCCTTGATTGACCATTTTGTGGCACAAGATAACCTTGTTCGACAAACGCCGGCAACCAAGAATGAACTTCCTCCGGCGCCGGCCGGACAAAAGACAGACAACAGCAATCACGGAGGACAGCCCATGGGCGTTCAATTCGTCATCGACACCCCGAGCGAAGTCCGCTACTTCGACCAGGAAGCGCAGCGCATGGACGCGGGCACCGCGCAGCAGGTCGCCGAGATCTTCCAGACTCCGCTGACCGGCAGTTACAACTGGGACTACCGCGTCCAGGACGACCGCATCAAAAAGCTCTACGAACTGGGCAAGCAGCTCAACTGGAACGTCGAGACCGACATCGACTGGGGCAAGCGGCGCACGCGTCTCACGCCCGAGCAGCGCGACGCGATCGTCGCCTTCAAGGGCTACGGCCCCTACGAGGCGCTCAGCGAGGAGCAGAAGCAGGAGTTCGCGGAGCACGAGAATGTATGGACGCTGTCGCAGTTCCTGCACGGCGAACAGGGCGCGCTGCTGGTGGCCTCGCAGCTCACGAGCTGCGCGCCGACGCTGAACGCCAAGCTCTACGCGGCTTCGCAGACCTTCGACGAGGCCCGCCACGTCGAGGTCTTCAACAAGTACCTGCAGACCAAGGCAGGTTAT
The DNA here is from genome assembly GCA_022705125.1 of Pseudomonadota bacterium. The sequence goes on along the minus strand of JAKJFB010000131.1, from coordinate 6,339 downwards.
ATGTACCCGGTGGATCCGGCGCTGAAGAGCCTGCTCGACAAGATCCTCACCGATCCGCGCTGGGACCTGAAGTTCATCGGCATGCAGCTGATCATCGAGGGGCTGGCGCTCTCGGCCTTCACCACCATGAAGGCCACCACGCCCAAGGGCGAGCTGCTGAACGACGTGGTCGAGCTGGTGCTGCGCGACGAAGCGCGCCACGTGACTTTCGGCATCAACTACCTCGAGGAGCATCTCAAAAACCTGAGCGAGGCCGAACGCGAGGAGCGCGCGCGCTTCGCCTACGAGGCCTGCGTGGTGGCGCGCGAGCGCATGATCCCGAAGGACGTGTTCCACCACTGGGGCTGGAACGTCGAGGAAGCGCGGCGCATCTACCTGGAAGGCGAGTTCCGCCAGATGTTCCGCAACCTGATGTTCATGCGCGTGATGCCGAACCTGCGCCGCATCGGCCTGCTGACCGACTCGGTGCGCCCGCTGTTCGAGCAGCTCGGCATGCTCGACTACGAGCACCTGAAGGACGACGGCGACATCGACTGGGCCGAGCTGTCGCGCCCGCTGTTCGACACGGCCGCCTGAGCCTTCACTGCGGCGCACCGCCGATGCGGAACGCATCCGCATCGAGGTGCACCGGGAATTTCTCGCGGCAATCCGCGAGCGTTGCCGCCGCGAGCGTCACGCGGTGCACGCCCGCGGCACTGCCGGCATCCAGCACCACCCCGCCCCACGGGTCGATCACCAGGCTGTCACCGGCGTACCCGATGCCCTTGCCATCGATGCCGGTGCGGTTCACGCCGATGACCCAGGCCTGGTTCTCGATCGCGCGTGCGACGAGCAGCGCGCGCCAGTGCTCGCGCCGGCGCGCCGGCCAGTTCGCCACGTACAGCAGCGCGTCGTAGTCGCCGCGGTTGCGGCTCCACACCGGGAAGCGCAGGTCGTAGCAGACCTGCGGGCACAACCGCCAGCCCCGCCATTCGATCACGCGCCGCGCGCTGCCCGCGACATAGCCGTGATGCTCGCCGGCCATGCGGAACAGGTGACGCTTGTCGTAATGCGCGAGCCCGCCGTCCGGGCGCGCGAACAGGAAGCGGTTGCGAAACGCCCCGCCCTCGGCGATCGCGAGACTGCCGGCGATCGCACAACCGTGCCGCGCCGCCTGCTCGCGCAGCCAGCCCACCGTGGGGCCATCCATGCCCTCGGCGCAGGTCGCCGGCTCCATCGTGAAGCCGGTGGCGAACATCTCCGGCAGCAGCGCCAGCGCGCTGCCGGCAGCTGCCGGCAGCAGGCGGGCGAATTGCGCGCGATTGGCCGGCGCGTCCTGCCACGCGAGATCCTGCTGCAAGATCGTGACGCTCAGATCCTGCATAGCAACTGCCCCGCGCGCACCAGCGTCTCGTCCTGCTTGGCGAAGCAGAAACGCAGCAGCCGCAGGCGCGGCGGGCGCTCGTAGAACACCGAGACCGGGATCGCGGCCACACCGTGGCGGCTGACGAGCTCCTCGGCCATCGCCACGTCGTCCGCGTCGCCGATGCCGGAATAGTCGAGCAGCTGGAAATAGGTGCCGGCGCAGGGCAGCGCACGCCAGCGCGAGCCGGCGAGCAGGCGGCGGAACAGGTCGCGCTTGGCCTGGTAGAACGCGGGCAATCGGTCCACGTGAGCCGGTGCCCCGGCCATGAAATCCGCCAGCGCGTGCTGGATCGGCGTGACCGCCACGAAGGTCACGAACTGGTGCACGCGGCGGAACTCGCGCGTCAGCACGGGCGGCGCCACGCAGTAGCCCGTCTTCCAGCCGGTGGCGTGGTAGGTCTTGCCGAAGGAGAACACCGCGAAGGCACGTTCGGCCAGCGCGGGCCGCGCCAGCACGCTGTGGTGCGCCGCACCGTCGTAGACCAGGTGTTCGTAGACCTCGTCGGACAGAACCAGCAGGCCATGCTCCTGCACCAGTTCCTCGAGCCGATCGAGGTCGGCCGCGCCGAGCACGCTGCCGGTGGGATTGTGCGGCGAATTGATCACGATCATCCGCGTGCGCGGCGTGAGCGCCTCGGCCACGCGCTGCCAGTCGATCGCGAAGGCCGGCGGCAGCAGGGGGATGCGCACCGCGCGACCGCCCGCGAGACGCACCGAGGGTTCGTAGCTGTCGTAGCTGGGGTCGAACAGGATGACCTCGTCTCCTGCGCGCACCGTCGCCATGATCGCGCAGAAGATGGCTTCCGTGGCGCCCGGGACCACGGTCACCTCCGCCTCCGGGTCGACGCGACAGCCATAGCAGCGCCCCAGCTTCAGCGCGATCTGCTCGCGCAACGCGAGCACGCCGGCCATCGGGGCGTACTGGTTGCGCCCCGCCGCGACGTGGCGCGCCAGCGCCTCGCCCAGACCCGCGGGCAGCGCGAAATCGGGGAATCCCTGCGACAGGTTGATCGCGCCGTGCGCCTCGGCCTTGCGCGACATCACCGTGAAGATCGTAGTGCCCACGTCGGGCAGCTTGGACTCGATGACGGGCATCATTTTGCTCCGGCCGTGAACCGCAGCTCGTGCAGGGGCAAAATCATCGGCCTGGTACTCCTCGATGCGGATGCCGCGGGAAGGCGCCATGACGCTACCACGCCGCCGGGCGGCGGGGAACATCCGGCGCGCCGCGGCGCGGGTTGACGCCGCAGCAGTCGGCCGCGACAGTGCCGTCTCCACGCCGGCACTATCGCCGGCCACCATGCCGCCGCCGCGCGCGATCCGGGGACACGCCATGATCCATGCCCGCCACTGCGCCGCCCTGCTGCTCGCGCTCGCCGGCTCCGGAACGGCCTGCGCCAACGCCTCGGCGCCGCCGGGCATGCCAGCCGATGACTGGGCCGCGCGGGGAGCCCTCGCGCTCGCCGAGTCACGCGCCCTGTTCCCCGGCATGCCGGAGCGCGCGCGCAACGTGATCCTGTTCGTCGGCGACGGCATGGGTATCACCACGATCACCGCCGCGCGCATCCTCGAGGGACAGCAGCAGGGCGGCAGCGGCGAGGACAATTCGCTCGCCTTCGAGCGGCTGCCGTTCGTCGCGCTGTCGAAGACCTACTCCGCCAACCAGCAGACGCCGGATTCCGCGCCGACCATGAGCGCGATGATGACCGGCATCAAGACCAACGACGGCGTCATCAGCATCGCCGCCACGGTGACGCACGGCGAGCCCGCGCGCGAGGCGGTCGCGGCTGCCGAGCAACCCACGCTGCTGGAACTGGCCGAGGGCGCGGGGCTCGCGACGGGCGTGGTCAGTACCGCGCGGCTCACGCATGCCACGCCCGCGGCCTGCTACGCGCACACCTCCGCACGCGACTGGGAGGCCGACAGCGACCGCCCCGCCGGTGCGACGGTGCCGGACATCGCCGCGCAGCTGATCGAGCGCTTCGGCGCCGACGGCATCGGCGACGGGCTCGAGGTGGCGCTCGGCGGCGGCCGCGAGAAATTCCTCCCGGCAGGAACGCGCGATCCCGAGGACCACGGCGAGCGCGGCGTGCGCCGTGACGGGCGCGACCTCACGCGCGAATGGCGACGCAAGTTCGGCGGACAGTTCATCTACGACCGTGCCGGCTTCGAGGCGATCGATCCCGCGCGCAGCACGCACCTGCTGGGGCTGTTCGAGCGCTCGCACATGGAATACGAGGCCGACCGCGCGCGCGACGCCGGCGGCGAGCCCTCGCTGGCGGAGATGACCGCCAAGGCGATCGACATCCTCGCGCGCAACCCGCGCGGCTACTTCCTGATGGTCGAGGGCGGACGCATCGACCACGGCCACCATGCCGGCAACGCCTACCGCGCGCTCACCGACACCATCGCGCTGTCGGATGCCGTGCGCGCGGCGCTGGCGAGGGTGGATCTGCGCGAGACGCTGGTGATCGTCACCGCCGACCACAGCCACGTGTTCACGATGGCCGGCTACCCGGCGCGCGGCAACCCGATCCTGGGCAATGTGGTGCAACCGGGCGAGAGTGCGCCCGCGCTCGCCGCCGACGGCAAACCCTACACAACGCTCGGCTACGCCAACGGCGCCGGTTTTCACGACGGCGCCGCGGGCGTGGCGCCTTACCCGCGCGCGCCGCGGGCGGGCCGCACGCAGGACCTGTCCGCGGTCGATACCACGCACGCGGATTTCCACCAGGAGGCGCTGGTGCCACTGGAGTCCGAGACCCACGGCGGCGAGGACGTCGCGATCTTCGCCGGCGGCCCCTCGGCGCAACACTTCCACGGCGTGCAGGAGCAGAGCTACGTGTTCCACGTGATGCGCGCCGCGCTGGGGCTGTGAGGCGATGCTGCGCGAGGCTCCCCGCATTCTCTGCCTGGCGACGCTGCGCGCCGCGCCGCTCGTGGAGCTGGTCGGTGCCGCGGCGCTGGCGGGCTTTGCGGGCGTCACACTGCGCCGCCACCACGTCGAACAGGCACACGCGGCGGGTCTCGGCGACGACGCAATCCGCGAACTGCTGCGACAACTCCCCCTCGGCGCGGTGATGATCGAGGCGCTGACGCGCTGGCCGGCTGACGTGGCGCGCGACAGCGTGGCGGCGGCGCAGGCGCGTGCGCTGTTCGAATGCGCCGTTGCGCTGGACACCCGGGACACCTGCGCGGTGCTGCTGGACGGCACACCGTGGCCGCGCGAGCAACTGGTGCGAGCCTTCCGCTCGCTGTGCCGGATGGCGGCGGGCTACGGCCTGCGCGTGGCGCTGGAATTCGTGCCGTGGTCGGTGATCGGCAACCTCGAGGCGGCCATCGACCTCATCGAGCGCGCCGGCTGCGCCAACGGCGGCCTGCTGCTCGACAGCTGGCACTGGGCGCGCGGCAACACCCCGCTGGACGCGCCCGCCGCCCTCGACCCCGCGCGCGTCTTCATGTTGCAGCTCAGTGATGCGCCGGCCACACCGGCCGCGGACCTCTGGCACGAGACCCTGCACGAGCGGCTGCTTCCGGGCGCCGGGATCATCGATCTCGCGCGCCTGCTCGCCGCGCTCGAACAACACGGCGTCGCCTGCCCGCTCGCGGCCGAAGTCTTCAGCGACCGCCTCGCCGCCCTGGATCCCGCGCTGGCTGCACGCGAACTCGCCGCGAGCCTGGAGGGCCTACTTTCACCAAAACCCGCCCGTGAGACGGACGCCCTCAGCCCTTAGAATGCGCTCGCCCGCAGTAGGGCACATCATCACACCGTGACACTGGAGGATACCGGCAGTGCGTATCGACGAAGCCGACCGCGCCACCCTGGCCGCCCGGGAAAGCGAACTCGCGGCGCGCCATGCCGCGCTGGCCGCGGCGGGATTGAAGCTCGACGTGACGCGCGGCAAGCCCAGCAGCGCGCAGCTGGACCTCTCGGACCGGCTCGATGGCGTGCTGGACGCGAATTACCGTAGCGACGACGGCACCGACCTGCGCAACTACGGCGGCCTCGACGGCATCCCGGAAGCCAAGCAGCTGTTCGCGCCGGTGCTGCAGGTGCCCGTGGACAACATGCTGGTCGGGGGCAACAGCAGCCTGACGCTGATGTGGCAATGCGCGCTCTATGGCATGCATTTCGGCTTCGAGGGTCCGGACTCGGCCTGGCGCAACGGCGGGCCCGTGAAGTTCATCTGCCCGGTGCCCGGCTACGACCGCCACTTCGGCATCTGCGAACATCTGGGCATCGAGATGGTCACGGTGCCGATGACGGAGAACGGCCCGGACATGGACGCGGTCGAGGCCCTGATCGACAGCGACCCCGCGATCCGCGGCATGTGGGTGGTGCCGCGTTTCTCGAACCCGACCGGCGCGGTCTGCGACGACGCGACCGTGGCGCGTTGTGCGGCGCTCGGCCAGCGTGCAGCGCCGGGCTTTCGCCTCTTCTGGGACGACGCCTACGCGGTGCACGCGCTGGAGCGCGACGCGCCGAAACTCGCGCCGATCTTCGACGCGTGCCGAAGCGCCGGCACCGAAAACAGCGTCCTGCTGTTCGGCTCGACCTCCAAGATCACGCACGCCGGCGCGGGCGTCGCATTCCTGGCGGCGTCGGCGGCGAACCTCGCGGCGATCCGCCAGCACATGGGCTTCAGCAGCATCGGCCCGGACAAGGTGAACCAGAAGCGCCACGTCGCCCTCCTGAAGAATTTCGCCGGCGTGCTCGATCACATGGACGGTCATGCGGCGCTGCTGCGTCCGCGTTTCGCCGCGGTGCTCGACACGCTGGAACGCGAACTCGCGGGCACCGGCATGGGCTCGTGGAGCCGGCCGCGCGGCGGCTACTTCGTGTCCTTCGACACACGCCCCGGACTGGCGAAGGAAGTGGTGCGCCTCGCGGCCGAGGCCGGCGTGAAACTGACGCCGGCCGGTGCGACCTTCCCC
>JAKJFB010000130.1 GCA_022705125.1 Pseudomonadota bacterium | reverse complement strand
GCGATGCTGGCCGCCGGCTTCCTGGACGAGGTGCGGGCCCTGAAGGCGCGCGGCGACCTGCACCCGGACCTGCCCTCGATCCGCAGCGTCGGTTACCGCCAGGCCTGGGATTACCTGGAGGGGCATGTCTCGCGCGAGGTGATGATCGAGCGCGCGGTCGCCGCGACGCGGCAACTCGCCAAGCGCCAGCTCACGTGGCTGCGCTCGTGGCCGGACCTGCGAATATTGCCGGCCGACGACCCGCAATCCGACAAATTGCTCGAGATGGCCTTGAAACTCGTCGAAGTCGCCGCCACCTAATGCCGGACGAGTGCGGAAAGCGTTAGAATGCACATTCTATTTCGCGCTCGTACCATGCATTCGGGTCCAATGGCCTGAAACGCGCCCGAATGATCGGGCTTCATTGCAATCAGCTCCGAGAGGAGCTGCACTAGGAGAATGCTTTAATGTCAAAGGGGCAAACCTTACAAGACCCTTTCCTGAACGCGCTGCGCAAGGAGCGCATCCCGGTTTCCATCTACCTGGTGAACGGCATCAAGCTGCAGGGCCAGATCGAATCCTTCGACCAGTTCGTGATCCTGCTGAAGAACACCGTCAGCCAGATGGTCTACAAGCACGCGGTATCGACCGTGGTGCCTTCGCGTCCGGTGCGCCTGGCCTCTGCCGACGAGGGCGACGAGGCCGCCGACTAAGGTGTTCTTCGAACGCCCGCAGAGCGGTGAGCGCGCGGTGCTCGTTCACCTCGAACTGGGGGGCGGCGCCGCGCAGGAAGATCCCCGTGAACTCGAGGAGCTGGTGCTGTCCGCGGGCGGCGATCCGGTGGAGTTCGTGTTCGGGCAGCGCGATCGCCCGGATCCCAGGCATTTCGTTGGCACCGGCAAGCTGGCCGAGATCGAGGCGGCCGTCCGGGCGCACGACGCGGCGCTGGTCATTTTCAACCATGCCCTGAGTCCCTCGCAGGAACGCAACCTGGAACGGGCGCTCGGCTGCCGCGTGATCGACCGCACCGGGCTGATCCTCGACATCTTTGCGCAGCGCGCGCGCTCGCACGTGGGCAAGCTGCAGGTCGAGCTGGCGCAGCTGCGCCACATGTCCACGCGCCTGGTGCGCGGCTGGACCCACCTGGAACGCCAGAAGGGCGGTATCGGCCTGCGCGGACCCGGCGAGACGCAGCTGGAAACCGACCGCCGCCTGCTGCGCGATCGCATCCGCATGCTGCTGCGCCGCCTGGAAAAGGTCCACTCCCAGCGCGAACAGGGGCGCCGTGCGCGCCAGCGCGCGGAAGTGCCCACGGTGTCCCTGGTCGGCTACACCAACGCCGGCAAGTCGACGCTGTTCAACACGCTGACGGGCGCCGGCGTCTACGCGGCCGACCAGCTCTTCGCCACCCTCGATCCCACGATGCGCCGCTGCACGCTCCCGGACGGTCGCCCGATGGTGCTCGCGGACACGGTGGGTTTCGTGCGTCACCTGCCGCACCAGCTGGTCGAGGCCTTCCGTGCGACGCTCGATGAAGCGCGCCTCGCCGACCTGTTGCTGCACGTGATCGACGCCAGCGCCGCCGACCGCGAGGACACCTCCTTCGAGGTCGAAAAGGTGCTCGGCGAGATCGGCGCCGACAAGGTGGTCCGGCTCGAGGTCTGCAACAAGATTGATCTGCTGCAAGCCGCGCCGCGTATCGACCGCGGCGAGGACGGCAAGCCGGTGCGGGTATGGGTGTCGGCGCAAAGCGGCGCGGGGCTGGACCTGTTGCGCGAGGCGATCGCCGAGCTGCTCGAGCAGGACCTGGTCGAGGAGTGCATTCCCATCGGCCCGGCGCAGGGGCGTCTGCGCGCCCGGCTGTACGAGAAGGGCGCGGTGCTCGCCGAGCACATCGACGAGCAGGGGCAGATCAGTCTCGATATCCGCCTGCCGCGCGCGCTGCTCGCACAACTGCTTGCCGCGGAGAAGCAGGCGCCCGCAGAGCGGCCGGCCGCGGAACACATCTGATAGAATCCGGCGCTCTATTGCGCACGTGCAACCAATAACCGGTGGGAGAACGACATGGCCTGGAATGAACCAGGTGGCAACGGCAAACAGCGAGATCCGTGGGGCGGCGACCAGGGCCCGCCGGATCTCGACGAGGCGTTCCGCAAGTTCCGCGAAAAGCTCGGGGGTGCGCTGGGGGGCGGCGGCACGGGGGATGCACGCTTCAACAGCGGCGTGATCGGCCTCGTCCTGCTGCTGATCTTCGGCGTGTGGTTCTACCTCGGCATCTACGTGATCGACGAACAGGAGCGCGCGGTGGTGCTGCGCTTCGGCCGCTATCACCAGACGCTGGACCCCGGCCTCAACTGGAAGCCGCGGCTGATGGACCAGGTGGTTCCGGTCAACGTGACCAAGGAGCGCCAGTACGCCTCCGAGGGCCGGATGCTCACGCAGGACGAGAACATCGTCGAGTTGCAGATCGTGGTGCAGTACAACATCAGCGACGTGAAGTCCTTCGTGCTGAACGTGCGCGATCCCGAGTTCAGCCTGCGCCAGGCCACCGAGAGCGCGCTGCGCCACGTGGTCGGCAGCACCCGGCTCGACCAGGTGCTGTCCGAGGGCCGCGGCCAGATCAGCGACGAGGTCAAGGTGAAGCTGCAGAGCTACCTGGACAACTACGGCACCGGCATCCAGGTCGTGAAGATCACGATCCAGGAAGCCCGGCCGCCCGCGCAGGTCAAGGCCGCGTTCGACGACGTGATCAAGGCCAAGGAAGACGAGGAGCGGCTGAAGAACGAGGCCAGCGCCTACGCCAACGGCATCGTGCCGGAGGCGCGCGGTCGCGCCCAGCGCATGCTCGAGGAGGCCGCTGCGTACCGCGGCAAGGTCGTCGCCGAGGCCCAGGGCGAGGCGCAGCGCTTCGAGAAGCTGCTCGCCGAATACCGCAAGGCGCCCGAGGTCACGCGCGAGCGTCTCTACCTGGATGCCGTGCAGCGCGTGATGAGCGCGAGCTCCAAGGTGCTGGTGGACGATGGCGCGGCCCGGCGCAGCCGCCGCCGCGCCGCGCCAGGGCGCCGCGCCCCCCGACACGGTCGGCGAGGTCGCGGACGAGGTCGTGGACAGGTTGCGGCGTGAGGCCGCAACGGGCACCGGTCGTGCAAGGGAGCGACGCTGATGAACGCGAGGATAGTTACCCTGTTCCTGCTGCTGGTCGTCTCGCTGCTGGCGCTGACGGGATCGCTGTACGTGGTGCGCGAAACCGAGCGCGCCGTGGTGCTGCGCTTCGGCGCGCTGATCGACGTCGACAGCAAGCCCGGCCTGCACGTGAAGATTCCCTTCGTCGACGAGGTGCGCAAGTTCGACGCGCGGGTGCTGACGCTGGATGCGCCGGCCGAGAGCTTCTACACGCTGGAAAAGAAGCGCCTGATCGTCAATTCGTTCTCGAAGTGGCGCATCGACGACGTCGAGACCTACTACCGCGCCACCGGCGGCGACGAGAACGCCGCGATGATGCGGCTCGCGGCGCGCGTCAACGACGGCCTGCGCAACCAGTTCGGCAAGCGCAAGCTGCACGAGGTGGTCTCGGGCGAGCGCGAGAAGCTGATGACCGACCTCATCGAGGAACTGAACGCAGCCGTTAAGCAGTCGCTCGGCATCGAGGTGATCGATGTGCGGGTGAAGAAGATCGACCTGCCGGAGGAGGTCAGCGAGGCGGTGTTCAACCGCATGTCGGCCGAGCGCGAGAAGCTCGCGCGCGAATACCGCTCCCAGGGCAAGGAGCAGGCCGAGAAGATCCGCGCCGACGCCGATCGCCAGGTCACGATCATGGAGGCGGAGGCCTATCGTGATGCCGAGCTCGCGCGCGGCGAGGGCGATGCCGAGGCCTCGGCCATCTATGCCGCGGCCTTCGACAAGGACCCGGAGTTCTACTCGTTCACCCGCAGCCTCAAGGCCTACGAGAGCGCCTTCGCCGGACCCGAGGACGTGCTGGTGCTCGATCCGAAGAGCGATTTCTTCCGCTACCTGAACGAATCCGGCGGCCGGCGCTAGCGCGGATTCGATGACGGACGGCTTTGTGATAGGATGCGCCGCGCCCGCCGGGGCGGGCGCATCCCGCAACGCGTTCACCGGGTCCCGGGCCAGATGTGGCACGATCTTGCCGTAGCGTTCTGCCTGATGCTCGTCATCGAGGGGATCATGCCGTTCCTGTCGCCTGCGGGCTGGCGGGCCATGGTGCTTTCCGTCACCGGGATGAGCGACCGGGCGCTGCGCGTCGCGGGACTGTGCGCCATGGTCGCCGGCACGACCCTGCTGTACGCCATCAACTGAACCGACGCTCCACAGGATTCGCGATGACCGGAACCGATACGTCCGCCGCCGGCGAAGAGCGCTGGCTGCTCCCGGAGGGGATCGAGGAACTGCTCCCCGAGCAGGCGGCGCGCGTCGAGTGTTTGCGGCGCGATCTGCTGGACCTTTACGGCCGCTGGGGCTACGAGCTGGTGATTCCCCCGCTGATGGAGTTCACCGATTCGCTGCTGATCGGGTTGGGCAAGGACCTCGACCTGCAGACCTTCACCCTGACCGACCAGCTCTCGGGGCGCCTGCTCGGCATCCGCCCCGACATCACCGCGCAGGCCGCGCGCATCGACGCCCACAGCCTGCGCCGCGAGGGTCCGGTGCGCCTGTGCTACGCGGGCAGCGTGCTGCACACGCGCCGGCGCTCGCCCTTCGCCTCGCGCTCTCCGATCCAGCTCGGCGCCGAGCTCTACGGCGACGCCAGCGCGGCCGCGGATCTCGAGATCATCAGCCTGATGCTGGAAACGATGTGCCGCCTCGGCGTGCGCGACGTGACGCTCGACCTCGGGCACGTGGGCATCTTCCGCGCCCTGATGCAGGACCTGGCGCTGGACGCCGCGGTGCAGGATGCCGTGTTCGAGGCGTTGCAGCACAAGTCGGTTCCGCAGATCGCGGCGATCGTCGCCGAAGCCGGCCTCGACGCGGCGCGCGCCGGCCTGCTGTGCCGGCTGGCGGGACTGAACGGCGGGCGCGAGGTGATCGATCGCGCCGCGCAGTTGTTCGCCGGGGCGGCGCCATCGGCCTGCGCGCCGCTCGCCGCGCTCGCCGACGTGGCCGACAAGATCGCCGCGCGCATGCCCGGGGTGACCCTGCATTTCGATCTGTGCGAGCTGCAGGGCTATCACTACCACACCGGCCTGGTGTTTGCGGCCTACGTGCCGGGCCAGGGCGAGGCGATCGCCAATGGCGGGCGCTACGACGACATCGGGCGCGTGTTCGGGCGCGCCCGTCCGGCGACCGGCTTCAGTTTCGACCTCAAGACCCTGCTCGGCCTGCTGCCGGCAACAGCCGCCGCGCCGCGCCGCGGGGTGTTTGTCGATCACGCGCTGGCGGATGCGGCCTGGACCGAGATCCAGCGCCTGCGCGAGGGCGGCGAGCGGGTATTGCTGGGGCTGCCCGGCCAGCAGGGCAGCGCATGTTGCGATCGGGAGTTGCGTCGCGCGGCCGACGCATGGCACATCCACACAGTCTGACAGGCATCGGGACATGGCAAAAAACGTAGTGGTCCTCGGCACGCAATGGGGTGACGAGGGCAAGGGCAAGATAGTCGACCTGCTGACCGAGAACGTCACCGCGGTGGTGCGTTTCCAGGGCGGTCACAATGCCGGCCACACGCTGGTGATCGGCGGGCAGAAGACGGTGCTGCACCTGATCCCTTCGGGCGTGCTGCGCGAGGGCGTGCTGTGCCTGATCGGCAACGGCGTCGTGCTGTCGCCCGAGGCGCTGCTCGCCGAGATGGCCGAGCTCGAATCGCGCGGCGTGCCGGTGCGCGAGCGCCTGCGCCTCAGCCCGGCCTGCCCCCTGATCCTGCCCCATCACGCGGCGCTCGACATCGCGCGCGAGAACGCGCGCGGCGATGCGAAGATCGGCACCACGGGGCGTGGCATCGGTCCGGCCTACGAGGACAAGGCGGCACGGCGGGGGCTGCGCCTCGGCGACCTGCGCAACGCCGCGCGCTTCGAAGCCAAGCTGCGCGAGGTGATGGATTACCACAACTTCGTGCTGCGCGAGTATTACCAGGTGCCGCAGATCGATGTGCAGCAGACGCTCGAACAGAGCCTGCGCCACGGCGAGTCGCTGCTGCCGTTGATGGCCGACGTGCCGGCGCTGCTGGAGCGCTACACATGAGCCAGCGCCCGCGCGACACGCACCCGCTGACCTGGCGCCTCGATCACGGCGCGCCGGTGCTCGGCATCGACGCCCACGAAGCGCTGGACGGCTACGCCGCGCTGCGCAAGGCGCTCGGCATGGAACCCGCCGCGGTCACCCAGGCGGTGAAGGACTCGAACCTGCGCGGGCGCGGCGGCGCGGGCTTCCCGACCGGCGTGAAGTGGAGCCTGGTGCCGATGGGGCCGGACGCCGGCACCAAGTACCTGCTGTGCAACGCCGACGAAATGGAGCCCGGCACCTTCAAGGACCGCATGCTGCTCGAGCAGCTGCCGCACCAGCTCATCGAGTCGATGGTCATCGCGGCCTGGGCGATCCAGGCCACGCGCGGCTACATCTTCCTGCGCGGCGAATACGTGCTGGCCGCCGAACGCCTGCAGCGCGCGCTGGCCGAGGCGCGCGACAGCGGCTACCTGGGCGAGAACATCCGCGGCACCGGCTGGAGTTTCGATCTCTTCCTGCATACCGGGGCCGGGCGCTACATCTGCGGCGAGGAGACGGCGCTGATCAACTCGCTCGAGGGCCGGCGCGCCAACCCGCGCGCCAAGCCGCCCTATCCGCCGGCGGCCGGGCTCTTCGGCAAACCGACGATCGTCAACAACGTCGAGACCTTCTACAACCTGCCCGAGATCCTGCTGCAGGGCGCCGACTGGTACAAGGGCCTGTCGCTGGGGCGCAGCACCGACGGCGGCACCAAGATCTACGGCGCCTCGGGGCGCGTGAAGCGTCCCGGGCTGTGGGAACTGCCGATGGGTACCACGGGGCGCGAGATCCTCGAGCAGCACGCCGGCGGCATGCAGGACGGCCTGCAGCTGAAGGCCTGGCTGCCGGGCGGCGCTTCCACCGACTTCCTGCTCCCCGAGCACCTCGACCTCGCGATGGACTACGACACGATCGCCAAGGCCCGCAGCCGCCTCGGCACGGGCCTGCTCGCCGTGGTCGACCACACCCAGGACATCGTCCCCGCGGTGCGCAACCTGCTGGAGTTCTTCGCGCGCGAATCCTGCGGCTGGTGCACGCCGTGCCGCGACGGGCTGCCATGGTCGGTGAAGCTGCTGCGCGCGATCGAGCGCGGCGAGGGGCAGCCGGGCGACATCGAACGCCTCGAGCGCCTGACCGTGCAGCTCGGGCCCGGCAAGACCTACTGCGCGCTCGCGCCCGGGGCCGTGGAACCGCTGCAGAGCGCGCTGCGCTTCTTCCGCGCCGAGTTCGAGCGCGGCATCAAGGGCGGCGCGCAGGTCGCCGCGCGCAAGGAACACGCGTAATGGCAACGATCCATATCGACGGCAAGAGCTACGAGGTCGAGGGCAGCGACAACCTGCTGCACGCCTGTCTCTCGCTCGGCCTGGACA
>JAKJFB010000012.1:2314-22751 GCA_022705125.1 Pseudomonadota bacterium | reverse complement strand
TCTGCGAATGCACTCTGGCCGTGAAATTCCGCCACCGCCGCCCCGACGGCACGGTCTCCGGCGGCCCGATGTACTACCTCGCGCAGGGCGTCGCGGCCGAGTACCCGCGGCTCGCGCCGCTCGGCCGTCTGCTCGGCCTGAGCTTCGCGGTATTCTGCGTGTTCGGCACACTGGGCTCGGGCAACTTCTTCCAGGTGAACCAGGCCTACCACCAGCTGCTGCTGATCACCGGCGGCGATGCCAGCGTGCTCGCGGGTCGCGCCTGGATGTTCGGCGTCGCGATGGCCGTGGCGACCGGCATCGTGGTGCTGGGCGGCATCCAGCGCATCGCGAAGGTGACCGACAAGCTGGTGCCGCTGATGGCGCTGCTCTATCTCGGCGCCGGCCTCATCGTGATCGCGCATAACGTGCACATGCTGCCGCAGGCGCTAGCAGCGATCGTCACGGGGGCGTTCTCGGCCGAGGGCGTGGCAGGCGGAGTGCTCGGCGTGATACTGCAGGGTTTCCGCCGCGCGGCCTTCTCGAACGAGGCCGGCATCGGCTCGGCGCCGATCGCGCACGCGAGCGTGCGCACCGACGAGCCCCTGACCGAAGGCCTGGTCGCACTCTGGGAGCCGTTCATCGACACCGTGATCATCTGCACGATGACGGCGCTGGTGATCACGATCTCCGGCGTCAGCGCCGCGTCGACCGGCGCGCAGGGCGTCGCTCTCACCTCGGCCGCCTTCGCGACGGTGATGCCCTGGTTCCCCTACGCGCTCGCCTTGGTGGTGCTGTTGTTCGCCTACTCGACGATGATCGCCTACTGCTATTACGGGACCAAGGCGGCGAACTACCTGTTCGGCGAGAGCGCCGCCGTGGACGTCTGCTACAAGCTGTTCTTTCTCGGCATGACGGTATTCGGTGTGACGATGGACCTGTCGCAGCTGGTGGACTTCGCCGACGCGATCTATTTCCTGATGGCGGTGCCGAACATCATCGGGCTGTACCTGCTGGCACCGGTGGTGAAACGCGAAATGGACAGTTACTTCGCGCGCCTCGCACGCGGCGAGATCCGCCCCGGCCGCGAGGCGCCGGAGCACCTGCTCGGATCGCCCTGACTCAGTCGGCCAGCGCCGCGTAGACGTTCTGCACGTCGTCGTCGGCATCGAGCGCCTCGAGAAAGGCCTCGACCTCGGCGCGCGCTGCCGCGTCGAGCTGCACCGGGTTGTTGGGCCGGTAGCCCAGCACCGCAGACTGCACCGTGAAACCGAAGCCCGGCAGCGCGCGGGTCACCGCATCGAGATCCGTGGGATCGGTCAGGAACAGCGTGACGTTGTCTTCCAGGGGCTCGAGGTCCTGCGCACCGGCCTCGATGGCCGCGAGCTCGGGGTCCGCATCAGGCGCATTCGGCGTGGCCTCGATCATGCCGAGATACTTGAAGTCCCACGACACCGCGCCCGAGTTGCCGAGCTGGCCCTTGCGAAACAGCATGCGGATGCTCATCGCGGCGCGGTTCTTGTTGTCGGTGAGGCACTCGACGATCACCGGCACCTGGTGCGGCGCGAAACCCTCGAAGGTCAGGGATTCGTACTGCACGTGTTCGTCGAGCAGGCCGGCACCCTTCTTGATCGCGCGCTCCAGCGTGTCGCGCGGCATCGAGGCGCGCTTGGCCTGCTCGACGGCCTTGCGCAGCCGCGGGTTGGAATCCGGGTCCGCGCCGGTGCGCGCGGCCACCATGATTTCCTTGGCCAGCTTGGTGAAGATGCGGCCCTTCGTCGCCGCCGCGTCGGCGCGGCCCTTGGCTTTCCACTGAGCGCCCATGATCTGTTCCCCTGAAAAAACCGCGCAATTATAGAGCCCCCGGGGCGGCGCGCCACCCTTCGATCGCAAGGTCAGGCGCGGCGGTTCCCGGCCAGCGGCGGCCTGCAGAGGGTGTCGCAAAAGCCATTGCATTGCGAACGAGCGGGCGTGGTGCGTCGCTGGCTGTGCTGCCCGCCATTGTCCTGCGGGGCACGCACGAGTACGTCCCTGTAGCTCCGCGCCGCGTCCTGCGGCGCAAGGCCCCGCAAGCCAACAGCGGGCAGCACAGCCGCTCGGTCGAGCGCGTGCCGCATCGGGCAGATCCGGGAATGCACGCCTTTTCGAGGGTTTCCACCACGGCGAGGGGCTCGAGCACCCATCGGTGCGGCGGACACTCTGTCGCCAGGACGGCGACAGGTAGCCTACATGGATGTATTCACGGCGTGTCCGCGGCACCGATGGGTGCTCGAGCGCCGATGGCTCGCGATACGCCGGATTGTCGGGCCGCTTCCCGAGCACAGATGGTTGTGCGACACCCTTTAAAGCCGCACCTGCGGTCGGACGTTTTGCTTCGCGAGCGCGCACCACACATCGGGGTGCGCGGGCTATCAGGCGCTCAGCGCGGCGGCAGGTCGAGCAGCAGCGTGTATTCCCTGACGAGGCGCCCGGTCGGCCAGCGCACCTCGACCACCACGTCGATGAACGGTTCGCTGAGCGGCTTTTCGCTGCGGACCTCGACACTGGCGTTGCCGCGCTTGTCGACGAGCAGTTCGAAGCGCAGCGGGGTGCTGAGCGCGGCGGGGTCGATGCCGAAGCGCGCGTAATCGGCCTCCGGGGCACGCCCGACGATGATCTCGCCCTGCGTGACCGCACCGAGGCTGCCGAGCGGGATCGACACGCGCAGCGGCTCCCCGACGCGCGACTGCAGGCTGGCGTTGCCGAGGCTGAGCGCCTGCACCATGCCGGTGGCGAGCAGGGCCGCCATCAGCATCAGGGCGCGCAGGCCCGCGCGCGAGGCGCCGGGCAATCTGGATGAACGCATGAACCACACCTCTGGCGGGCCGGACAGTGAGCCGAGTATAGGCAGCGCCCCGGGATGCCGCCACCGCGGGCCGTGGCGCAGCCCGCCGGCGCGCGGCTACACTACGCGGCCCCCGGCGCCGCGCCCGAGCGGCGCGGGCCACGCACCCAACGCAGCTGGAGCAACTACATGACCACCGTTTTCGATCGTCCCGCGGACCTGATCGGCAAGGAAGGCACGCAACTCGGCGTGACCGACTGGCTCACGATCTCGCAGGAGCGCATCAACCTGTTCGCCGACGCCACCGGGGATCACCAGTGGATCCACGTCGATCCGGTGAAGGCCGCGAGCGGCCCCTACGGCAAGTGCATCGCGCACGGCTACCTGACGCTGTCGCTGGTGAACCTGTTCCTGCCCGAGCTGATGCGCGTCGACAACACCTCGATGGGCGTGAACTACGGCGTCGACAAGGTGCGTTTTCCCGCGGCGGTGCCGGTGGACTCGCGCATCCGCGGTCGCGGCGAGATCGTGGCCGTGGAGGAAGTGAAGGGCGCGGTGCAGGTGATCGTGCGCATCACGGTCGAGATCGAGGGCGGCGAGCGCCCGGCCTGCGTGGTCGACACGATCTCGCGTTTCTTTCCCGCCTGAAGGCTTTGTAATCGCGGGGTGGCGGAGGCGTTGCGTAGAATGGCGCGATCTCCCGACGCAGGTCCGGTTTAAACCGGACAACCGTCCGCATGAATGCGGACCCACATCATGTCCGCATGAATGCGAACCTACGAGAGCCACCGCCATGACCGCGCCCGACTATCGCCTGATCGACTGCGACAACCACTACTACGAGGCCGACGACTGCTTCACGCGCCACATCGAGCCGCGCTTTCGCGAGCGCACGGTGTGGGTGGATCGCAGCCGCGCCGACGGCATCGGCGTGATGATGCTCGGCTCCAAGCGCCTGCAATTCTTCAGCGCCGCGGTGGGCGACCACGTCGCACCTCCCGGCGCGATGGTCGAATTCCTGCGCGGCGACACCGAGGAGGGCGGCGCGGTGAACCTGAACCCGGTCGCGGCGCAGGATTTCCCGCAGTTCATCGAGCGCGGCGCGCGGCTGGTCGAGATGGACCGCCAGGGCGTCGAGGCCGCGGTGCAGATTCCCACGCTCGGCGTCGGTGTCGAGTGGCAGATGCGCGCCGATCCCGACTTCCACGAGGTGCTCTACCCGAGCATCCGCAGCTTCAACCGCTGGCTGGCCGCGGACTGGGGCTGGGGCGGCGACGGGCGCATCTTCTGCACCGCGCTGATGTCGCTCGCGGACCTGCCGCACGCGCTCGAGGAGCTCGAGCGCCTGATCGCCGAGGGCGTGCGCCTGGTGCTGCTCACCACGGGACCGGTCAACGGCCGCTCGCCGGCGGATCCGTATTTCGACCCGTTCTGGGCGCGCGTGCAGGAGGCCGGGCTGGTGGTGGTGTTCCACATCGGTGCCACCGGTTTCAACGCGATGCAGGCCGCGCCCTGGGGCGAGCCCGCGAACCCGCCCTCGCACCGCTTCACACCGTTCAACACCTTCGTCGGCATGGGTGAGCGCACCATCATCGACCAGATCGCGGCGCTGGTCTTCCACAACCTCCCGGACCGCTTCCCGGGGTTGCGCATGTTGATCGTGGAGTACGGTGCGGCCTGGCTGCCGCACCTGCTGAAGACGCTCGACAAGATCTATCGGCTCGGTGACCACCGTTCGCGCTGGGCCTTCGGCAAGCCGTCGCTGAAGCCGAGCGAGACCTTCCAGCGGCAGTTCCGCATCGTCCCCTTCTTCGAGGACGATATCGCCGCCGTGGCGCGCGCGGCCGGCGTGCAATGCGTGCTCCACGGCTCGGATTACCCGCACCCAGAGGGCCTGCATGCCTCCGCCGACATGCTGCGCGAGCTCGGTTCCTTCAGCGCCGCCGAGCAGCGGCGCATCATGCGCGGCAATGCCGCCGAGCTGCTGGGACTGGCACCCTGAGGCGCTTGCCCCTGCGCGGCGCGCGCGGCATCGCTGGACTAGACTGTCGTAGGTTCGACTTCAGTCGAACAGGTGCCAGGATCCCGGCCAATGTCGGGCTGAAGCCCGACCTGCATGCAGGTCGGCATTCATGCCGACAGTCGCGGTGGATACGGCAAGGCGGCGGGTTCGGCTGCGCCGTACCCTTGTCGGGCTGAAGCCCGACCTACGGAGGCGGGAGGAACTGGCCATGGCCATTTGGCTGCTGAAGACCGAGCCGGCCGAATGCAGCCTCGATGACATCCGCGCCGCCGCCGGCGGCGTGATGCGCTGGGACGGCATCCGCAACTACCAGGCGCGCAACCTGCTGCGCGATGCGGTGCGCGCGGGGGATCTGTGCCTCATCTACCACTCGGGCATCCGCGAGCCGACGCTGGTCGGCAGCGCCGAGGTGCTGCGCGCGGCGTATCCGGATCCGGCGCAGTTCGACACCGCGAGCCCGCTGCACGATCCGGCGGCGAAGGCTGCAAGCCCGCGCTGGTTCTGCATCGATATCCGCTACCGCGAGCACTTCCCGCGCCCGCTCACGCTGGGCGCCATCAAGGCGACGCCGGCGCTGGCCGCGATGGTGCTGCTGCGCCAGGGGCGGCTGTCGGTGCAGCCCGTGACCGACGCCGAGTGGCGCGTGATCGCGGCGCTGGCCGCCGTGAGCACCGCGCTGATCCTCTCCGGTGGCGGCGCGCGCGCGGCCTACCAGGTCGGCGTGCTGCGCGGCGTGATGGAAATCCACGGCCGCGAGCAGCTGCCCTTCGACGTGATCTGCGGCACCTCGGCCGGGGCGATCAACGCGGTGTTCATGGCCGCCAACGCGCATCGTCCGCGCGAGGGCGTCGAGCGCCTGTACCGCGCCTGGCGGGGCATCAGCGCCGGCGATGTCTACGACCATGGCTGGGCGGCCGTGCTCGGCAACCTGTGGCGCATCGCGCGCTCGCCGTTCAGCCGCGACGGACGCGCCACGCCCGGCGCGCTGCTCGACAATGCCCCGCTGCGGCTGATGCTGCGCAACTGGCTCGATTTCGACGCCGCCCGGCGCAACCTCGCCGAGGGCGTGCTGCGCACGCTCTGCATCACCGCGATGGATTACGGCAGCGGCAGCTCGGTGGCCTTCTTCGAGGGCGGCGGCACCGCGCCGTGGAACCGGCTCTACCGCCGCGGCGAGCGCGCCGCGATCGCGCTGGAGCACGTGATGGCCTCGGCGGCGATCCCGGTGCTGTTCCCGGCCGAGGGCATCGGCGGGAGCTATTTCGGTGACGGCGCGCTGCGCCAGCTGCATCCGCTCAGCCCGGCGCTGAAGTTCGGCGCGACACGGCTGTTCGTGATCGGCGTGTCGGCGCCGTTCGCGCCGCCGCCCGGCATGACCGAGCGTCGCCGCCCCGGCATCGGGCAGATGGCCGCGCACCTGCTGAACCGAGAGTTCATCGACAACCTCGGCGCGGACATCGAGCAGGCGCGGCATTTCAACGAGGTGGGCAGGGCGCTCGCACCGCCCGATCGCCAGCGCCACGGCATGCAGCCCATCGAGACGCTGGTGATCACACCGTCGGCGCACTTCAACGAGATCGCCGCGCAGTACCTGCACAAGCAGCCGCGCACGATCCGGCTGCTGCTGCGCCTGCTGGGGACCACGTCTCGCGGCGCCGGCGCGAGTTTCGCCAGTTACCTGATGTTCGACAGCGGCTTCTGCGCGCGCCTGATGGACATGGGCTACCGCGACGTGATGGCCGAGCGCGGGCGCGTGCAGGAATTCCTGGACGCGCCGGCGCAGGAGCTCAGTCGCCTCCCGTCAGCGAGTTGAGGCGCTCGAGCGCATCCACGTATTCCTCCATCAGCCGCTGCACCACGCCGCGCGCGGTCTCGACGTGCCTGATCTGCCCGACCACCTGGCCGATGGGGTGGAACGCCACCTTGCGCGTGTCGCCCTGCGCGACGTAGCGATGGGTGCGGCGGATCGCGTCGGCGGTGACCAGGCCCTGCAGCGGCATGCCGAGCGGCTTGGGGTTTTCCGGTTGCGCCCAGGCGTCGGTCCAGTCGTTGCGCAGCATGCGGCAGGGCTTGCCGGTCCACGACGGCGAGCGCACGGTGTCCTCGCTGGTGGCGGCGAAATAGCATTCCTTCTCCTCGGGTTCGGCGGCGGCTTCCGCGACGCTCAGCCACAGCGAACCGGCCCACACGCCCTCGGCGCCCATCGCGAGTGCCGCGGCCACCTGCCGGCCGTTGCCGATCCCGCCCGCCGCGAGCACCGGCGTGGG
Source organism: Pseudomonadota bacterium (assembly GCA_022705125.1). The sequence continues at coordinate 15,658 of JAKJFB010000012.1, read as the reverse complement.
CGCCACCGCGTCGATGATCTGCGGCCACAGCACGATCGAGCCCACCTCGCCGGTGTGGCCGCCGCCCTCGGAGCCCTGCGCGATGATGATGTCCACACCGTTGGCCTTGTGCTGCTTCGCCTGCTTGACCTTGCCGCACAGCGCGGCGACCAGTCGTCCGCTGGCATGGATGCGGTCGATGATCTCCTTTGGCGGCGTGCCCAGCGCGTTGGCGATCAGCTTGACCTTCGGGCGCGTGAGCGCCTCCTCCAGCAGCGGGGTCGCGGTGGCCTCGGTCCAGCCCAGCAATCCCATCCTGTCGTCCTTGTCGGGCCACTCGGGCACGCCGTGATCGCGCAGCAGTTTCGCGGCGAACTCGTGGTGTTCCGGCGGCACCATGGCCTCGAGCTGTCGTTCCAGCTCCGCGGGATCCACGCTGCCCATGCCCTCGTATTTCTGCGGGATCACGATGTCGACCGCGTACGGCTTGTCGCCGATGTGCGCGTCGATCCAGTCGAGCTCCTCGCGCAACTGCTCCGGCGTGAAGCCCACGGCGCCCAGCACGCCGAGGCCGCCGGCCTTGCTGACGGCCACGACGACGTCGCGGCAGTGGGTGAAGGCGAAGACGGGGAGGTCGATCCCGAGGCGGTCACAGAGCGAAGTGCGCATGGCGGCTTACCACTGGTTATTGCGAAGGCGCCAATCATGGCTCCTGCAGCGAGGCGCAGGCAATGCAAATGCGGGTCAACGGTCCGTGTCCAAAGCGATCAGGCGCCGTCCCCGGCGGTTGCCGCTCGGCGGGGGCAGCCCCTACACTGCTCGCCCCATAACCCGAAGGATTCGTGCCATGGCATCGACGTTGACCCGGCGGCTGGCCCTGCTCGCCATTGCCGCACTGCTGGCGGCGTGCGCCGGCCTTTCCGGGCGCATCGAGAACCCGCGCGTCACCGTCACCTCGCTGCGGGTGCTGCCGGCCGAGGGCGTGGAGCAGCGCGTCGAGGTGGGGCTGCGCCTGCTGAATCCCAACGGTTTCGATCTCGACGCCAAGGGCCTGGTGATCAGCCTGGGGATCAACGACGTGCCGCTGCTCAACGGCGCGACCGCCGACGTGCCGCGCGTACCGGCCTATGGCGAGGCCGAGGCGACGGTGCTGCTGTCGGTCAACCTGATGAGCGGGCTGCGCCTGGTGAGCCGCCTGATGCAGCACCCGGAAGATGCGCTGCAGTACCGCCTGGAGGCGCGCCTCGATCTGCGCAGCCCGATGTGGAAGCGCCTCACGCTGATGGAGCAGGGCGAGATCTCGCCGCGCCCGCCGGCATCGGTCCACGACAGCAACAAGGAGAAGACATTTTGAGCACTGCGAACACCTTCGGCGCCACGACCACCACCGACGACGTGCTGGCCGGCACGGATCTGCGCGGCACCCGCGTGCTGGTCACCGGCGCCTCGGGCGGCATCGGGCTCGAGACGGCGCGCGCGCTGGCCGCGCACGGTGCGGCGGTGACGCTCGCGGCGCGCGACGCGGCAAAGCTCGAGCGCGCCGCGCGCGACATCGCCGCGCGCACCGGCAATGCCGACGTCGACTGGCTGCAGATCGATCTCGCCTCGTTCGCGAGCGTGCGCGAGGCGGTGCGCACCTATGCGGGCCGGCACGATCGCCTGGGCGTGCTGGTGAACAATGCCGGCGTGATGGCGAGCCCGCTGATGCGTTCGGCCGATGGCCACGAGATGCAGTTCGCCGTATGCCACCTCGGGCATTTCCTGCTCACCTGCCTGCTGGTGCCGCTGCTCGAGCGCGGCGCGCCGGCGCGCGTGGTGAACCTGAGCTCCGGCGGCCACAAGCTGGGCGGCGTGGACTTCGACGATCCGGATTTCCGCGCGCGTCCTTACGACAAGTGGGTCGCGTACGGCCAGGCCAAGACCGCCAACATCCTGTTCTCGGTGGAGCTCACGCGCCGCCTGTCCGGCTGCGGGATCACGTCGAATGCCGTGCACCCGGGGGCGATCGGTACCACCGACCTCGCCCGCTACCTCGAGCCGACGGACTTCGCCGAGATGATGCGGCGCACGAAGTTCAGCGACCGCATTCCGTTCAAGTCGATGGAGGCGGGTGCGGCGACGTCGGTGTGGGCGGCCACGGCCCCGGAGCTCGCGGGGCGTGGCGGGCTCTATCTCGAGGATTGCCACGTGGCCGCGGTGAGCGACGATCTTGACAACGGCCAGGACGGCTACCGCAGCTATGCGAGCGATCCGGCCGCGGCGCGGCGCCTGTGGGCGCTGTCGGAGCAGGCGGTCGGCGAGCATTTCGCGTGGGGCGGCGATGACTGAGGAGATGTTGTTCGGCGCGCTGCTGGCACTGGCGGCGTGGCTGTACTACGACGGCATGCGCGTGCGCGAGCAGGCGCTGCGCGTGGGCCGTGACTACTGCCGCAACGTGGGGCTGCAGATGCTCGATGAAACCGTGAGCCGCCAGCGCATAGGGCTGGCGCGCGACGGCGGCGGGCAGGTGCGTATCCGGCGCAACTACGGCTTCGAATTCACCAGCGACGGCGAGCGCCGCTACCACGGCGAGATCACGATGCTCGGCATGAGCGTGCAGGGCGTGCAGGTGGAGCTGCACCGCATCCTGCACTGATGTCGTGGGTCCGTTGCAGGAGCGCGCCATGCGCGCGATATCGCGGCCATGGGCCGCTCCTACGCCCTGATCGTCGCGTTGTCGCCGGTTGCCAAAGCGTTTTGTGACACCCTCTGAAGCCGAACCTACAGGCGGGTGTGCTCGCGCTCGGGCGAGGCGTAGAGCAGGCAGTCGCTCAGCGCGATCTGCGGGTTGGTGGTCACCATGAACAGCCGCAGCTTCTGCGACGGGTAGAGCCGCCCGTCGCGGGCCGTGAAGTACTGCGCCAGCACGTCCTCGCCGCGGGCGTTGCGCACGCGCAGCGCCGCGGTGCCGCGCTCCCCCAGCCAGCCGATGGGCGTATCGGGGCCGGCGCCGCCGAAGTTGCAGTGCTCCAGCGCCGGCGCCACGGTGAAGTCCATGCCCGGCAGCGGCTCGTCGCAGTAGGCGATGCTGGCGCCGGGCTCCAGCTCCAGCCGCACCGGGTGGTGGTAGACATCGAGGCGGCGCTCGCCGGCCAGCGTGCCCATCACGTCCTCGTCCATCAGGTAGCGCTCCAGCCCCTCGCGCGCGATGCGGTCCGCCACCGGGTCGCGCGCGCCGCCGCATTCCACCGTGACGGCGGGGCAGGGCGAGCCGCTGATCTCCATCAGGGAGCCGAGCCTCAGGTCGGTGACGATCAAATGGCTGCAGAAGCGCGAGACGATGGCCTCGTGCGCCAGGTCCTCGTGCGGCACCACGCCGAAGGCCGGACCGAAGCCGGAGGTGTTGTGCAGGTCCAGCAGGCATTCCGGGCGGTGCTGTTGCAGCAATTCCAGGAAGTGTCCGGCGATGTGGCCGGGCGCATCGTCGAAGGGCGGACGAAAGCAGCGGTTCTGGTCGCGCTGCCCCGGCATGAAGCGGTGGCGGAACGCTTCCTCGTGCAGCGCCGTGTGCACCGAGGCCACCAGGCAGAGCAGGTTGGTGCGCGGGCGCCGCCCGCCGAGCAGCCACTGGTGGATCGCGCGCGCGCCCGAGGGCTCGTTGCCGTGCAGCAGGGTTGCCATCGCCCGCGTGCGCTCGCGCTCCTCGCCGTCGAGCACGATCAGCGTGGGACCGCCGAGCTTGCGCAGGAAGGCGAGGAAATCGGCCGGGATCCGTGCCGGCTCCGGATTGCGCAGGAACTGTATCGGTCGCTTCATTCGATGTCCGGCCATTCGGCCACGGGAGTGTTACCGAGTGCGTGGCGGGCGTAGTGCCCGACGAGCAGCGACAGGGCGCGCGATCGCCCGTGCCGCGCTTCCAGCCTGGCGAGCTGGGCGAGCTGCCAGGTGGCACCGTTCGTGCGCCGTTCGAGCCGCGTGCGCATGATGCCCAGGTAATGCGCCGATTCCGCGTCGTGCACCCCGAGCAGGCGCAGCCCGCGCGCGGCGACGGGCAGCAGTTCGCGCGCGATATCGGTCGCGTTGCGCCGCGCCAGCGTGCCGTGTGCGTCCGGCCACAGCAGCGTGGCATCGAGGCCATGCTCCGCGGCGCGGTAGAAATTGCTCTCGGCGATGGCGAAGGGGATGCCCGGCAGCCAGTCGTCGATGCGATCGCGCAGCCCGCGCGCCAGGCCGAGCGCGAACGCGGCATTGGCCATCATGTCGGCAGCGCTGGGGCCCGCCGGCAACGCGCGCAGCTCGATGCGCAGATGACCGCCGTGCGCGGGATCGTAGACCGGGCGGTTCCAGGGCCACAGCGTGCCGTGGTGCAGGCGCAGTTCGTCCAGCGCGGGGATGCGCTGCGCGCGCAGGCGCGAGAGCGCATTCTCGCGCGAGCAGATCGGCAGCAGCGGCTCGTGCAGGTGCACCGCGGCGGAGAACAGTTCGTACGCGCCCTCGCGCACCCAGCCGGTGCCGAAATGCACCCGCGGCGGCAGGTGCAGGGCGCGGCTGTCGCGGTCGCGCCCGTCGACCGCGAGCTTGAACAGCGGCACGCGCGTCTCCTGCCAGGTGCGCCGCCCGAGCAGCAGCGGCGAGTTGCAGGCGCTTGCCAGCACCACGGGCGTCACCAGCTGGATCGCGTTGAAGCTGCGCGCGAATTCCCGCGGTGGCACGCGGTAGTGGATCTGCAGCGAGGTGTTGGCGCCCTCGAGCGTCACGTCCTCGACCACCAGTCGCAGCGGTTCCGGGCCGCCGATGCGGATCGCGAACCGCTCGCCACGCGAGCGCGCCAGCGCACCCGCCAGCGCCTGGTAGCGCAGCTGCGGGGTCATCGCGTGCGGGCCGAAATCGCGTGCGCGCAACGTTGGCAGGATGCCGATCGGGATCACGCGTGCCTGCGCGGGGGCCGCGGCCGCGTTCACGCGCGCCAGGGCATCGCCGATCTGCGCCTCGATGCGCGAAAAGGGGCGTCCGGTGGCCGCGACCGGCGTCAGGTTGTACTCCAGGTTGAAGCGGTTCAGCTCCAGCGTGAGCCGTGGATCGCCGCTGCGCGCGAGGATCTCGAGGTTCACCGGCTTAGGGCGCCCGCGGGCGTCGATGATGAAGAGCTCGACCTCGGCGCCTATGCTCGAGGGCCCCGCCCCGAAGCCGGGCTGCGCCAGCAGGCTCTTCAGTGCGTCGAGGTTCTGGCGCAGCTTGCGGGCGAAGTTCGCGTGATCGCGCGCCGAGAAATCCGTGCGGTCGATCGCTATCCCCAAGCTTCAGCTCCAGCGCGAGTGTGGCGAGAACTGCGTGCGCAGGAATTCCATCTGGTCGCCGCGGATACGGTCGCTGTTGATCAGCGCCAGCCACTCGGCCGTGTTGGGCTGGTAGGGCACCGCGAGCATCTCCATGCCGGCTTCCTCGGGCAGGCGATTGCCCTTGCGCTGGTTGCAGCGCTTGCAGGCCGCCACCACGTTGCGCCAGTGGTCGCGGCCGCCGCGCGATTTCGGCAGCACGTGGTCGCGCGTCAGTTCGCGTTCGCCGAAACGCACGCCGCAGTACATGCACAGGTGCAGGTCGCGGCGGAACAGCGCGCGGTTGGTCAGCGGCGGCACCAGGCGCGGCTTGCACGACACGTGGCCGGCGCAGGCGATGATGCTGTGCAGCGCGATCGATGATTGCAGGCCGGTGAGGCGCGACATGCCGCCGAAAACGGTGCGCACCTGGTCGCCCAGCGTCCACGCCACCATGTCGCGCGCGTAGAGACAGGTTGCTTCCTGCCAGCTCAGCCATTCGACGGGCTGGCCGGCGACATTGAGGCGCAGGATCCGGGGGTTCAGCATGTGCCTCCCCGCTGCGCAGTTCGAGGGTTCACGGTAGGGAAAAGCCGTCTCCTCCTGCTGGGGCGTTGCGCTGGTGTCAACGCCGGGTGCGAATTACAGTAAACCCATCACGGTCGCCCGATCAACAGCTGCGACGACACGATCCTGCCAATGCTGCAGGTTTCAGCGTCCGCGCGGGGAGTTACAGCTTCATGACGATGCCCTCGACGATGCGCGCGATGGTGCTGCACGCCCCCGGCGAGCCGCTGCGCGCCGAGATGCGCACCGTGCCGGCACCGGGGCCCGAGGGCGTCCTGCTGCGGGTGCTGGCCTGCGGCATCTGCCGCACCGATCTGCACGTGGTGGATGGCGAGCTGCGCGAGCCGCGCCTGCCGCTGGTGCCGGGGCACCAGATCGTCGGCGAGGTCGTGGCCCGCGGCGATCGCGTCAAGGGCTTCGCCGTCGGCGAGCGCATCGGCGTGCCGTGGCTCGGCGGCAGCTGCGGCGACTGCGACTTCTGCCGCGCCGGCGAGGAGAACCTCTGCGACGGCGCGGTCTATACCGGCTACCAGGTCGATGGCGGCTTCGCGCAGTACTGCGTGGCCGACGCGCGCTACTGCTTTGCCATCCCGCCCGGCTTCGATGCCGTCCAGGCCGCCCCGTTGCTGTGCGCCGGCCTGATCGGTTATCGCAGTTATCGTCCCGCGCGCGCGGCGCGGCGCATCGGCTTCTACGGCTTCGGGGCCGCGGCCCACATCCTGGTGCAGGTGGCGCGCCACCACGGGCAGGAGGTCTATGCGTTCACGCGCCCGGGCGATCAAGAGGCGCAGGATTTCGCGCGCCGCCTCGGCGCGGTGTGGGCGGGCGACAGCAGCGCGCCGGCGCCGGTCGCGCTCGATGCGGCCATCATCTTCGCGCCCGAGGGCGAGCTGGTGCCGCGGGCGCTGCGCGCGGTGCGCAAGGGCGGGCGCGTGATCTGTGCCGGGATCCACATGAGCGACATTCCGTCATTCGCGTATGCCGATCTGTGGGGCGAGCGCCACATCGAGTCGGTCGCGAACCTCACGCGCCGCGACGGCGAGGAGTTCCTGCCGCTGGCGGCCGCGCTGCCGGTGCGCACCGAGGTGCATCGCTACGCGCTCGCCGACGTGAACCGGGCGCTCGACGATCTGCGCGCCGGGCGCTTCACCGGGGCGGCGGTGGTGATTCCCTGACCATCCGCGCGACCTGCCGCCCGAGCGCGCGCGCCGTGGTCCACTTGCCGCCGTAGATGCTGAGCACGCGGTCCTGGCGCGCCAGCGCGTACTCGCGGCTGGCGCGACCCGGGTCACCCTCGAAATGCAGCAACGGGCGCACGCCGGCGAACACCTCGGCGACGTCGGCGCGCGTCTTCGCCGCGCGGAAATAGTGGTTGCGGGCCGCGAGCAGGTAGTCGATTTCCGCCTCGCTCGCCGCGATCGGCTCCTCGCGCGACTGTGCCACCTCGGTGGTGCCCACCAGGGTGCGCCCCTGCCAGGGCAGCACGAAGAAGATGCGCTTCTCGCCCGGGACCTGCAGCAGGCAGGCCTGCGCGAGCGGTTCGTCGAACACGATATGCGAGCCGCGCACCCAGTCGATGCCGTGGGCCGGTTGCAGCCCGGAGTCGCGCAACAGCACCTCGGCCCAGGGGCCGGCCGCGTTCACCACCAGGTCGAAGCGCTGCTCGCCGGTTGCGAGCCGCACGCCGCCACCCGCATCGATCCCCAGCACCGGCGCGTGCTCGCGGATCACCACGCCGCGCGAGCGCGCCACGCCGGCCAGCCACAACCCGAGCGCGCGGTCGTCCATGCGGCCGTCGAAGAAGTAGAAGCCCCCGCGCAGCCCCTCGGGCTTCAGTTGCGGATTCAGGCGCGCGAACTCGCGCGCGCCCAGCCACTGCGATCGACCGAGACCCTGCCTGCCGGCCAGCAGGCCGTAGAGCGCGAGGCCGGCGCCGAGCAGCAGCGGTGAGCGCGACACGCCGGCATACACCGGCAGCGCGAGGCGCAGCGGCTGTGCGTGCTGCGGGCAGTCCGCGAGCCAGCGCGAGCGTTCGCCCAGCGCCTCGCGCACCAGGCGCAGCTCGCCGGTCTCGAGGTAGCGCAGGCCGCCGTGCAGCAGCTTCGAGGAGCGGCTGCTGGTCTCGCCCATCAGTTCGCCGCGCTCGAACAGTTCGACGCGGTGCCCCTCGGCCGCGAGCTCGGTCGCGCTGCTGATGCCATTGATGCCGCCGCCGATCACGGCGATGTCCAGATTGCCCCGCATGCCTGCCCCGGATGTCCGCGTCGTGGATGTGGCGGGCCGATGGTGATTCGCGGCGCAAAAAAAAGCCACCCCGGGGGGTGGCTTTGAGCGGGTTGTGAGACCGTGAACGGGGATCAGGCTGCCTTGTTGACGCGAGCCGTCAACTTCTTGACCGCCTTGGTGAACTTCGTGACGCGGGTTTCGATCGGCGCCGGAATCTCGAGCTTGTTGACGCGCTTGCGCAGGTCCTTGGTCAGGTCCTTCTGCACCTTGTCGAGGTCCTGTTGCACGCGCTCGCCGCGCTTGACCAGGTCGCTCCATTTCTTCGGAGCCACCTTGCGCGCCTTGGTCACGCGGGTGTTCACCTCGTCGTAGACCTTGCCGCAGATGCCGAGTTGCACGTAGGCAACTTCCTTCGCGGTCTCGGAGGCCTTCTTCAGCGAGATTGCCGGCTTCGCCTTGCTCGCGGCAGTGGCCTTGCGCTTGTAGGCGCGCTTCGGTGCCGCGGCCTTCGTAGCGGCGCTCTTGCGTGCCGCGGGCTTGCTCGTTGCCGCCGCCTTGGCACGGCGCACGACGCGACGGGCCGCCGGCTTCACGGTTTCTTCGATGATGTTCGCTGCGTCTTGAGCCATGGTGATTCTCCTGTGGCTGGAATCGGGGATTAGCCGTGAACCCTTGTGTTCACGATGGCGCCAGAGTAGTCCTCGGGATTAGAAAGCTCATACTAGAAAACAGCGTCGCTTGCCGCGTCTGAGCACATGGATGGACCGCGCGGCGCCGGCGCCATTACCATGCCCCGGCAGCGAACTTTCGAAGTTTTCCGGGAAACCGCCAGTGGCCGAACTCTATCTCGTCAGGCACGCCCAGGCCTCGTTTCACAGTGCCGATTACGATTGCCTCTCCGCGCTGGGCGAGCGCCAGTCGCGCTGGCTCGGCGAATACTTCGCCTCGCGCGACATCCGCTTCGACGTGCTGGTCACGGGCACCCTGCGCCGCCATCGCCAGACGCTGGCGGGAATACTCGAGGGCATGGAACTCGATACGGGCGGTGATGCGATCGAGCTGCCCGGGCTCGACGAGTACGATTTTCGCGCACTGGTCGCGGCCTTCGCCGCCGCGCACCCCGACGATGCCCGCGTGGCGGCCTGGCGTGCCGAGCCGGCCACGAAGCCCGCGTTCTACCGGCTGCTGAAACTGGCGATGCTGGCCTGGGCCGCCGGGGAGCTGCCGGGCCCCCTGCCCGAGACCTGGGGCGATTTCATGCGGCGCACTACGGACGCCGCCGCCGCGCTGCAGGCGCTGACGGCGCGGGGCGCGCGCCTGCTCGCGATCAGTTCCGGCGGCGCGATGTCCGCGCTGCTGGGGGGCCGGCTCGGGCTCTCGCCCGCGCACATCGCCGACCTGAACATGCAGGTGCGTAACACCTCGGTGTCGCATTTTCACCTCAACCGCGAGCGCTTCCTGCTGTCGAGCTGGAACGCCGTGCCGCATCTCGAGCGCGCCGGGCGCGAGGATGCGATAACCTATGGCTGAACCCGGGCAGCGCTACAAGGATTCTGATGACATGAGCAAGGCGGCACCGACGGATTTGCCCGTGGAGAAGCTGGGTGCGTGGCTGGAACAGGCGGTCGAGGATTTTCACGGCCTGCGCAGCGCGCGCAAGTTCGCCGGCGGACAATCGAACCCGACCTTCCTGCTCGAGGCCGACAGCGGGCGTTACGTGCTGCGGCGCAAACCCCCGGGCGCACTGCTGGCCTCGGCGCACGCGGTGGACCGCGAATATCGCGTGCTGCGGGCACTGGCGCCCACGGATGTGCCGGTGCCGCGCGCGCTCGCGCTCTGCGACGACGACACCGTGATCGGCAGCATGTTCTACGTGATGGAGTTCCTCGACGGGCGCATCCTGTGGGAGCCCACGCTGCCCGAGCTCGATGCCGCGCGTCGCGCGCGCATCTACGACGAGATGAACCGCGTGCTGGTAGCGCTGCACAGCGTCGATGTGGGGGCGGTGGGCCTCGCAGACTACGGCCAGCCGGGCAACTACTACGCGCGCCAGCTCAACCGCTGGACGAAGCAGTACCGCGCCGCCGAGACCGAGCGCATCGAGGCCATGGAGGCGCTGATGACGTGGCTCGCCGGGCGCCTGCCGGCGGACGACGGGCGCGTGGTGCTGGTGCACGGCGACTACCGCCTCGACAACCTGATGTTCGACGCCACCGAAGACCGCATCGTCGCGGTGCTCGACTGGGAGCTCTCGACGCTGGGCCACCCCTTCGCCGATCTCGCCTTCCAGTGCATGCAGTGGCGCCTGCCTCATGGCGCGGCCGCGCTGCGCGGGCTGGGCGGCGTGGACCGCGCGGCGCTCGGCATCCCGAGGGAGGAGGAGTACGTCGCGCGCTACTGCGCCGCGATGGGTATCGGGGCGATACCGGACTGGACCTTCTATCTCGCGATCAGCTTCTTTCGCCTCGCGGCGATCTGCCAGGGCGTGTACAAGCGCGGCATCGACGGCAACGCCTCCAGCACCGAGGCGCTGCGCTTTGGCGAGGCGGCGCGGATGATCGCTTCGGCCGGTGCCAGCGTACTCGATTGACATCCATGCGTCGTCCAGACGCCGATCCGGAATCCGCACCATGAGCACAACCCCGGCAATCCCGATGCCCGCCGACCCGTTGCCCGGGCGCGCCGAGCCCATGACCGTGCCGCCGCTGCACTTCGTGAACGGCGCGCGCATCGTGCCGCCGTTCCCGCCCGGACTGGAACTGGCCGAGTTCGCGCTCGGCTGCTTCTGGGGCGCCGAGCGTCGCTTCTGGCAGCAGCCCGGCGTCTACTCGACCGCGGTGGGCTATTGCGCGGGGCTCACGCCGAACCCCAGCTACCGCGAGGTGTGCTCCGGGCGCACCGGGCACACCGAGGCGGTGCTGGTGGTCTTCGATCCGGCGCGCACGAGCTACCCCGAGCTGCTGCGCGTGTTCTGGGAGAGCCACGACCCCACCCAGGGCATGCGCCAGGGCAACGACATCGGCACCCAGTACCGCTCGGGTATCTACACGCATTCCGGGGAGCAGCTGCGCCTCGCGCTGGCCTCGCGCGATGCGTACCAGCAGGTGTTGCGCGCCGCGGGATTCGGCCCGGTCACCACGGAGATCCGCGCCGCGGGGCCGTTCTACTACGCCGAGGAATACCACCAGCAGTACCTGGCCAAGAACCCCGGGGGTTACTGCGGCATCGGTGGCACGGGGGTGGCCTGCCCGGTGGGGGCTGCATCTGGGGCCTGATGTGGGCCTGATGTGGGTCCGGTTTTAACCGGACATTCGTCCGGATGAATCCGGACCCACAGGGGGAGCTTGTCCGGATGAATCCGGACCCACGGGACGGGCGGTTTACCGTGCGGGGTGCGGCCCGTATAATGCCGCGCCTTCAGTAAACAAGCCCTTGCGGAGTTGCCATGCTGCGGGTCCAGGAAGAAGCGCTCACCTTTGACGACGTGCTGCTGGTGCCCGGCGAATCGGAAGTCGTGGCGAAGGACGTCAAGCTACAGACACGCCTGACCCGCGATATCACCCTCAACATTCCCCTGATGTCGGCGGCCATGGACACGGTCACCGAGTCCAAGCTCGCGATCGCGATTGCCCAGGAAGGCGGCATCGGCATCGTGCACAAGAACATGACGCCCGAGCAGCAGGCCGAAGAGGTCCGCGCCGTGAAGCGTTTCGAGAGCGGCGTGGTGCGAGAGCCGGTCACCATCGACTCCTCGCGTTCCATCCGCGACCTGATCCGCCTGACCATCGAGCGCAATTTTTCCGGCGTGCCGGTGCTCAACCGCAAGCGCGAGCTGGTCGGAATCGTCACCAGCCGCGACGTGCGCTTCGCGACCAACCTCGACGAGCCGGTCTCCTCGATCATGACGCGCAAGCGCGAACTGGTGACGGTGCTCGAGGGTACCGACCTCGCCGACGTGAAGAAACTGCTGCACCGCCACCGCATCGAGAAGGTGCTGGTGGTCGATGACGCGTTTCGCCTGCGCGGCATGATCACCGCCAAGGACATCTTCAAGGCCGAGCGCTATCCCAACGCCTGCAAGGACGCCGACGGGCGCCTGCGTGTCGGCGCGGCGGTCGGTGTGGGCGGCGGCGCCGCCGACGAGCGCGTGGTGCGCCTGATCGAGGCGGGCGTCGACGTGCTGGTGGTGGATACCGCGCACGGGCATTCGCGCAACGTGCGCGACACCGTGCGCAGCATCAAGAGCCGGTATCCGCAGGTGCAGGTGATCGCGGGCAACATCGCCACGGCGGAAGCCGCGAAATACCTGCTCGATGCCGGCGTCGACGGCGTGAAGGTGGGCATCGGTCCCGGTTCGATCTGCACCACGCGCATCGTGACCGGTATCGGGGTGCCGCAGATCACCGCGGTCGCCAACGTGGCGGCGGTGCTCGAGGGCACCGGCGTGCCGCTGATCGCCGACGGCGGCATCCGCTTCTCGGGCGACCTCGCCAAGGCGGTGGCGGCCGGCGCGCACGTGATCATGGTCGGCAGCATGCTCGCCGGCACCGAGGAGGCGCCGGGCGAGATCGAGCTCTACCAGGGCCGCAGCTACAAGGCCTACCGCGGCATGGGCTCGCTGGGCGCGATGGCCAAGGGTTCCAGCGACCGCTATTTCCAGAACGCCGCCGAGGGCGTCGAGAAGCTGGTGCCCGAAGGCATCGAGGGACGCGTGCCCTACAAGGGTCCGATCTCGGCCATCGTGCACCAGTTGATGGGCGGCCTGCGCGCGGCGATGGGCTACACCGGCAGCCCCGACATCGAGACCATGCGCACGCGGCCGCGCTTCGTGCGCATCACCTCGGCGGGCGTCAACGAGAGCCACGTGCACGACGTCAGCATCACCAAGGAAGCGCCCAACTACCCGGTGCGCTGACAGGCCCGAATTTGCAGGAGCGCGCCATGCGCGCGATGTCGCGGCCATGGGCCGCTCCTACAGGGGTTGCGACGATGCCAGATGTAGGAGCGGGCCATGCCCGCGACCGCAACTGATTTCCCGCGGGGCCGAGCAGGCCCCGCGCTTGTTTCCGGCACGGAGAAAATGACCGCGATGAACACCGATATCCACGCCCAGCGCATCCTGATTCTCGACTTCGGCTCGCAGTACACGCAGCTCATCGCGCGCAAGGTGCGCGAACTGCATGTCTATTCCCAGATCGTGCCGTTTGATTTTCCCATCGCGGAGATCAAGCGCCTGGCGCCCAGCGGCGTGATCCTCTCGGGCGGCCCCGCCAGCGTC